>JAEZSJ010000072.1 GCA_023443985.1 Verrucomicrobiota bacterium
GCTTTTTTTGCGGTGCGCCCGGCAGGGCGCACCTGCTCGACAGTGAAACAACGAACCGAAAGGAACGGAGTCAGTCAGTTGACCGCCCGACAGAGGGAAGGTCTAGCCGAAGGGCAACTGCGAGGCCGCGAGGCGTTCGTGGGAAGGAAGCCCAGAGCAAAGCGCTGGCCTGATGAACAAGAACCGCATAGGAGGCGTTCGCAGCGGGTAAGGAGGCCGCTATCTCCGAAGCCCGAACACTGTCCGGAAGCTGCGGGCGTAGATGCGGCAGGCATAAGCGTGAAAGCAGGTGCGTCATACCCGGGGAGATCTGCCGGCATGCCCACAGGGGCAAGTGCTGTGGAGACACGGCGCGAGGTGCCGGCAGAAGTCAGCCGCGGCCATAGTAGCCCGAGCGATCAGGGGCGAAGGGCCGAACCGAAACGAGACGGTGGAGTCCGCAGGGAATGAACCGGCGTGGCGCCGCAGAAGGGAACGCGGGGAGAACGCGTTCCGCCATCGCCCCCGATACCGGCCGGAACGCCGGGCGAGGGGTTGAAGGTGTGGCAAGCGCGGCATCGTCCTGTGGAGACACCACCGGGCCAGGGCAGGGACTGATTGAGCGGATGATCGCGCGCGAGAACCTGAACCTCGCGTGGAAGAAAGTAAGAGCGAACAAAGGCGCACCCGGCGTGGACGGCCTCGACATCGAGGCCACCCAAGACGTGCTGCGCAAAGACTGGCCGCGGATCGAAGCGCAGCTTCTGGCTGGGACGTACCGTCCCGCGCCGGTGCGACGCGTGGAGATCCCGAAGGCCAGCGGCGGCACCCGCAAGCTCGGGGTGCCGACGGTAATGGATCGGTTCATCCAGCAGGCGTTGCTCCAGGTGCTCGCCGCGCTGTTCGAACCGCACTTCTCCGCGCACAGCTACGGGTTCCGGCCCGGCCGCAGTGCGCACCAAGCCGTGCTCGCCGCGCGCGAGTACCAACGGCAGGGGAAGCGGTGGGTGGTGGACCTCGACCTCGCGAGCTTCTTCGAAGAGGTCGACCACGATCTGCTGATCGCGCGAGTGAAGCGCCGGGTGAAGGATGTGCGGGTGATCCAACTCGTCCGCGCGTATCTGAACGCCGGCGTCATGCTCGGAGGGCTGGTGCAGCCGACCGACAAGGGCACGCCGCAAGGCGGGCCGCTGTCGCCGCTGCTCTCCAACATCCTGCTCGATGACCTCGACGGGGAACTGGAGCAGCGCGGACACGCCTTCTGTCGCTACGCCGACGACTGCAACGTCTACGTTGGCAGCCGCCGCAGTGGCACACGGGTGATGGCCGCGTTGATCGGATACCTCGAGGGAACGCTCAAGCTGAAGGTCAACCGCGCCAAGAGCGCGGTGGATCGGCCCGTCAACCGGGTCTTCCTCGGCTACAGCTTCACCTCCCAGAAGGCCGCGAAGATCCGTGTACCACAGAAGACGTGCCGCAAGATGCGCGAGAAACTCAAGGAGCTGTTCGGCAAGGGCCGCGGGCGCAACGTGGGTCGACTGATCCGGGAAGCGCTCAATCCCCTGCTGCGCGGCTGGATGAACTACTTCCGCCTCAGCGAGACCAAAGGCTTCGCCGAGGAACTGGACGGCTGGGTACGGCGCCATTTGCGCGCCATCCTCTGGCGTCAGTGGAAGAAACCGGGCACCCGGTACCGGCGCCTGCGGGCGCTGGGACTGGAGGAATACCGGGCACGCGCCAGCGCCGGCAACGGACATGGCGCGTGGTTCAACAGTGGAGCCTCGCACCTGCACGCCGCCTTGCCCGCGAAGGCGTTTGCGACGATGGGGCTCATCAGTCTGCTCGAAACACTTCAGACCGCCCAGGCCAGACGATCCGTTTAGGAACCGCCGGATGCGTGAACCGCACGTCCGGTGGTGTGAGAGCTGGGGAGGGCAATCCTCCCCGGCTACTCGATGACCGGTCTCCGGACCGCGCCCCGCCGCTCCCCACTCCCGGGGCGGCGGTCGCGTCAACGGACCTCGCGCGACACGGACACCTGCCGGCGCAACTCCGCGACCCGGCCGTCGACCATCAACAGGTCGAGAGTTTCGTCGAGCGACGTGATCTCGGTACCCGATGGCGGCTCGGCCCGCCCCGCCGCGGGATGGCCGGTGGGCACGGCTCGTTCGTGGAGGCGATGACGGTGGCCGTACCGCCAGACCTCGCCCACGATCCCCTTGCGGCGGAACTTGTTCACCTCCGCGGGTCGCCCCGCGCGGGCTTGGACGAGTTCGCTGGACAGGCCGGTCTCGAACTGGAACGGCGAGCGCGCCCGCGCCGCAGCCGCAAGCGCCGGCGGCGGAGCGCCGGGGGCGGGCGCGACCGCTCCGTGCCACGCGAGCCCGTATTCGACGCCGGGCTGGCCCGCCACCTCGAGGACGTAGCGCCCCGGCGGCAGTTCGGGCAGATAGAGATGCTCGACGTTATCAATTGCGGAGCGGCTCGCGGCAACGAGTGGGCCGGGCGCCGGACCCTCCCCGGCCCGGGAGAGGCGGAGGTTCAGGTCGGCCAGTGCGCAGGGGAAATCACGCCACCCGGCCTCCGGCGTCACGCGGCGGTGCCAGGTGAGCGCGACGGAGAACTGCGCGCTGCGGCCCTCGGGCACTTCGATCACGTAGCCGCCCGAGCCGGTGGTGCCGTGGTCCCAGCCGCCCGCACAGGGCGCCACGGCCGGACCTGGAATCCGACGCCCGGATACGAGGGCGCGGTAGCTGTTGGCGATGTTGAGCTCGCCAGCCCCGTAGTGCTCGTCGAGCGGTTGCGTGGGCGTGTGCACCCAACTCGGGATCGGTTCCTTGGTAGCGCCGGCGAGCAGGAGCGCCTTCACCACCCGCGGGTCGCGCGCGGCGGCGAGCTCCGGTGCGAGCTTGGCCTTCGCGATGAGCAGACCGGCGCTGGCGCCCACGACCGGGGTGGCGCCGCTGGTGTACGCAGCGGACACGACGAGATCGGGCTTCGTGCGGCCGGCGCCTTCGACGGCGGTGGTGCCGCTGCTGTGGGTGCCGGATGAGACGCCCACCGTGATGACGTTGTAGCCGCTGATGAAGACGAGGGGCAGCCTGGTCTCGCGCCCGTTGGGCAGCGCTTCGACGACGGTGATGCCCTTCGTGTCGACCCACCAGTCCATGCGTCGGATCAACTCGAGCGAATGCGTCTCGTCGCTCCAGTTCCACGTATGCACCTCGAGGTCCCATTGCGGTTTCACGGGCGCAAGATCGCGTCCCACGTTGAGGATGTCGGAACAATAGGTCTCGGAGTGCACCGAGACGAGGGTCGCGAGCTCCGGAAGCAGGCCGCGGGTGGAGCCGGCGATCGTGGTGCCCACCCCGGTGGCGTGGGGCGAGAAACGCGGGGGACGGCGCCGGGCGGGCAGATAGCGGATGGTGCGGCCGGCGAGTTCGCCGGCCGGTTCGACGGCCCAGGCGTTGTTGGTGTTGGCACTGGTGAAGTCGCCGAGAAGCAGAGTGAGGTTTGACCCGGTGGGCAGATCCGGGAACTCGGCGCGGAGGGCGGTGAGGCCGACGGCGGCTCGGGAGTCGGCGCGCAGCGTCGGCGCAAGCCAGGCGAGACCGAGCCCGGCAAGGGCGAGGCCGCCGAGCGACAAGGTGGGTGGCATGGGAGCTGGGGGTTGCCACGGCCACCGGGGCGGGCGGTGGCGCGTGTGGGCATTGGTTGGACACAATCCCGTGGCGAGGTGCAATCCCGCAGGCATTTGCGGGCGGCGGCCTATTCAGCCGGGGACCGCCGGACCGACATTTTTCCTTGGCCGTGGGCGCCCGGCCCGGGCACGCTGCCGCCTCTCCCATGAGCAAGTTCTACATCACGACCGCCATCGACTACGTGAACGGTTCGCCGCACCTGGGCCATGCCTACGAGAAGGTGCTGACGGACGTCGTCGCCCGTTTTCGGCGGCTGATGGGCGACGATGTGTACTTCCTCACCGGCACCGACGAGCACGGCCAGAAAGTGCAGCAGAGCGCGCGCGCCAAGGGCATCGATCCGCAGAAGTTCTGCGACGACACCTCGGCGGAGTTCCAGGCGCTCTGCGCGAAGCTGGAGATCTCCAACGACGACTTCATCCGCACCACGCAGCCGCGCCACAAGGACGTCGTCCGCCGCCTGCTCCAGCAGCTCTTCGACAAGGGCGAGATCTACAAAGCCGAATACAAGGGCTTCTACAGCGCGCGCCAGGAACAGTTTCTCCAGGAGAAGGACCGCGGCCCCGACGGCAAATGGCCGGAGCTCTTCGGCGAGGTCGTCGAGATCACCGAGTCGAACTACTTCTTCAAGCTCGCGGCCTACCAGCAGTGGCTGATCGACCACATCAAGAGCCACGAGGACTTCATCTTCCCGCGTTTCCGCGCCAAGCAGGTGCTCGAGTTTCTCTCGGAGCCGCTCAACGACCTGTGCATCTCGCGCCCGAAGGAGCGCCTCGAGTGGGGCATCCCGCTGCCGTTCGACGAGGGCTACGTCACCTATGTGTGGTTCGACGCGTTGGTGAACTACTACTCGGCCGTCGCCGACAAGGGCCGCTGGCCGGCCGACATCCACGTGATCGGTAAGGACATTCTGGTGCCGCCGCATTCGGTCTACTGGCCGATCATGCTGAAGGCCTGCGGCCTCGAGACCCCGAAGTCGCTGCTCGTGCACGGCTGGTGGTCGATCAACGGCTCGAAGATGTCGAAGAGCACGGGCAACTTCATCGACGCCGCCGCTTTCGCCGACCAGCACGGCGCCGACGCGCTGCGCTACTTCCTCATCCGCGAGATGAGCGTGGGTCAGGACAGCGACTTTTCGATGGCCCAGTTCAATTCGCGCTACAACGCGGAGCTGGCCAACAACCTCGGCAACCTCGTCAACCGCACGCTCAACATGACCAACCGCTTCGCCGGCGGCATCGTGCCCGCGGCGGCCGGTGCGGACGATGCGGAGCGCGAACTGCAGGCGCTGTGGGAGAAGACTCGCGACGAGGTGTTGAAGCTGAACTCGGAGTTCGCCTTCCACATGGCGCTCGAGCGCACCTTCACGTTCATCACCGCGACCAACGCCTACATCGAGAAGCGCGCCCCGTGGAAGCTCGGCAAATCCACCGCCGAGGCCGACAAGGCGATGCTGGTCACCTCGCTCGCGACGATGGCCGAGGCGCTCCGCCTTTCCGCCGCGCTGCTGCAGCCCGTGATGCCCGGCACCGCCGCCAAGATCGACGCACTCCTCGGCCACAAGGCCGAAGGCACTTGGCAGACTCAGCTCGTCTGGGGCGCCGGCCTCACCGGCAAGAAACTCGGCGAAGCCGCCATCCTCTTCCCGAAGCCGCAGGCGACGGCGTAGCGGGTACGCGCGGTCAGCGAGCGACCGTGGGCGGCGGCGCGGTGCGGGAGATCCGGCTCCGCGGCTGCGTCACAGCGCGTGCGCGGTATGTGGCGCGAAGTCGCCGGATGCTTCGACCCAGCCGCGCGACCGGAGCACGGCAACCAGCAGGTCGGCTGCGCTCTCGGTGGTGAACCGATCCATGTTGAGCACGAGATCGTACGCACCGTCATCGTCGATATCCGCTTCGAAGAACGACCGCACGTAATCCCTCCGCACGTGGTCCACTCGACGGCCGCAGGCGAGCGCCTGGTGGGGCGTCAGACCGAGCAGACGCGCGATTCGTTTTGCGCGGCTCTCGGCGCTCCCAACCAACCGGATGTGGAGCCCGCGGGCGGGCTCGCCGGGGACGGAGGCGACCTGTCCACCGGTCAGCAGGAACAGTTGATCGCGGTGCTCGACGAGCATACTGTGGTCGACGAGCAGTCGTTCGCCCCGCCGGGCATCCCGGGCAGCGGCAGCGTCTTCAACCGCAACTCGACGACCGAGGAGGCCGAGGAGTTTTTCGCGACCAAAGCTGTCAGCGATGCCGAGGTGATCGACCGGGTTTCCGGATTTCTGACGCCGACCCAGGTCGAAGCTGTGCGCCGCCAGCAGCAGGACGAGACGGATCGCCTGCGGCTGACTGCCTTGCGGATCGATCGCGTGCGCGAGGCGCAGGCGGCATCCGCGGCCGCCAGCGGGAACTGAGCGGGCCGCGGGGCGCCCGTCGGCATCACTCGACGGGCGTTTCGAAACGGTAGCCGATGTCGCGCACGGTCTGGATGAACTCCGGAGCGCGAGGATCGCGCTCGATCTTCGCCCGCAGCGTGGTGACACAACGGTCGACGCTGCGATCGGTCACGATCACGTCGCCGCCCCAGACGCCGTCGAGGATCGTGTTGCGCGTGAGCGCCCGGCCGGCGCGCGCGAGGAAGAACTCGAGCAACTTGAACTCCTTGCCCGTGAGCTCGATCTCGGTGGCGCCGCGGAACAGTTTGTGGGCCGCGGCATCCAGCCGGTATTCGCCGAAGGTGCGGCTCTCGCTGGCCGACCCCTGGCGGCGCAACGCCGTCTTCACGCGTGCCAGCAGTTCGCGGATACCGAACGGCTTCGTGACGTAGTCGTCGGCGCCGAGTTCGAGGCCGCGCACGATGTCGTCCTCCTGTCCCTTGGCGGTGAGCATGATGATCGGCATCGCCAGCCGGCTCGCACGTGCGGTGCGGCAGATCTCGTAGCCGCTCACGTGCGGCAACATGAGGTCGAGCAGCACGAGTTCGGGTGGATCCTCCAGCAGTGTCTCCAGTCCGCGGCGTCCGTCGGCGGCGGTACGCACGGCGTAGCCGGCGATGGTGAAGTTGTCCTTCAATCCGCGGAGCAAGGCGGGATCGTCCTCGATGATCAGGATTCGGGGCGCACTCATGGGGAGGGAGGGACGATGGGAAGACGGATGGTGAAGGTGCTGCCGCGGCCGAGTTCGCTCTCGACAGTGATGGTGCCGTGATGCGCGGCGACGATCGAGTGCACGATGCTCAGGCCGAGACCGCAGCCGCCGCTCACCGGGGATCCTTGCGGACGTACCTGGTAGAAACGCTGGAAGATGCGCCGGCGGTCGCGCGGCGCGAGGCCGATGCCGTGGTCACGCACGGCGAACTCGACGCGGTCCCCGTGTCGGCGCGCGGAGAGGACGACGTGTTTGGTCTCGCCCGAGTACTTCCAGGCATTGTCGAGCAGGTTGACCAACGCGGTGACGAGCGCATCGGCATCGGCGGAAACCTCCGGCAGCGCGGGATCGACGGCGACGGCGAACGTGCCCGCGGATTGGAAACGCTCGCGCACGGCTCCGGCCGCGCGCTCGGCGAGCGAGGCCGCGGCGACGCGCCCGAACGCATAGACGTACTTGTTCCGCTCGATGCGGGAAAAGGTGAGGAAGTTATCGATGAGGCGGCTGAGGCGCATGTTTTCCTGCGCGATGAGCTGCAGGTATTCGCGCGTGGTGCGTTCGTCGAGCGGCGGCGGTGCGTTGAGAAGGGTCTCGACGAAGAGCCGCATCGAGGAGAGCGGTGTTTTCAACTCGTGGGTGACGTTCGCCACGAGGTCGTTGCGCAGGCGCGTGAGCGCGAGCTGGCGGCGGAGGAGCTCCCACGTGAGGAGGGCGAGCGCGACGACCGTGAGGATGGTGAGCCCGCCAATCCAGAGATAGGCGGTGGAGCGCGCGGTGGTGTCGGCATCGAGGGCGCACGCATCGAGCGGCGAGAGGGCGAGGCGCCAGCCGGGCATCGACGTGCCGGCCGGGATCGAGAGCAGGGCGCCTTCCGGCTCGCGGCCGGGCGGGACGAAATCGGTCCGGATGTCGGCGAACAGCTCGGGCTGCGCAATCGCCGAGTGGAGACGCGCGAGGAGCGGCTCGGTGCGATGCAGCAGCACGACGCGGGCGCCCGGTACGGCGAATTGCCAGACTCCCTCGATGTCCGTCGCGCGCAGGGCCGGTTCGCGCGAGCTGTTCGGCGTGGTTGCGAGCCAGCGCAGCGCGAGGTCCTCCGCCGCGAGAAGTGCGGTCGCCGCCGGGGAGGCGCCGATCTTGGCGAGTTCGCGCAGAAGGAAGCGACGTTGCGCGGACGACAGTGCGGCGTCGCCGTAATCGAGTGCGCGGGTCTCGAGTTGCGCGAGGGTTTCGCGGCGTGGGGCGGCGGCGTCGGGGGGCAGGAGCTCGAGAACCATGAGGGCGGCGTTGGGCGCGACGAGGCGGCCGTTCGTGTCGCGGGCGTCGCGAAGTTGCTCGGACGCGAGCAGGGCCTGGAGGCAGGCGAGCGCGGCCGGCCGATCACCGGCGCGGAGGAGGCTGCGCGCCTGGGCCTGTAGCGCGCGGGCGATTGCATCGGGTGACTCCCCGGGGACTGCGAGGCGGGCGTACGCGGCGGCGGCGGCAAGGGGATCCGTTTGCTCGAGAGCGCGGATTTCGTTCCAGCGGGAATCGGTGCGCGCGACCGGGGACGGGCTGCTTCCGTTCGGATAGAGCGCATGGGCGTCGGCATCGAAACAGACGACCGCGTCGGCTGCATCGCTGCGCACGAGCCGGGCGAAGAGGGCGGGGGCGGCGTCGCGCTCGGCCGCGGCGGCGAGGTCTTGCGCGAGGCGCAGCCAGTGGGACTGGAGGCGTTCCTGCGCGAGGAGGAGGTTGGCCCGATAGGCGTCGACGAGTTTCTGGCGGACGGCGAGTTGCTCGTTCTGAGCGGCGCGGTTGACGAACCAGAGCAGGCAGACCGAGGGCACCAGCACCACGAGAAGCAGCAGCAACGGCAGCCACGATGTGGCGGGATGGGCGCTGGTACGGGCGCTGAAGGCGCGAAGACGCATCAAGGACATGGCCCCGGCCCGATGGGCCGGGACCGGGCGGGAGTTCAGTTGTTGCGATAGCCGGCGAGAATCGTGGCGTGTTTGGCGCGGTAGGCCTCGGCGTCCTCCGGTGCCACATAGGTCGAGATGTCGACCGTGTTGTCCCCAATCAGGGCGACGGTGACGAGGGCGATCATCTTGACCGGACCTTTCATGTGGTCAGCGACGAACGAGAGCGCCGGTTGGCCGTCGACGGTCGTCTCCTTCCAGGAATCCTCACGCACGTTGAACGCATCGGTGTACTTTTTGCCGGCCGCAATCTGATTGTCGGCGAAGGCCCGCAGGGACGCGATGAGCTCGGCACCAAAGTCCTTCTTCGGCTGCACTTTGACGATGGTGATGGCGGCGCCCTCGTCGTCGATCATCTGCAGGGACGGGTGCAAGATGCTGTCTGGGCTTTCGTCGCGTTGTACGATCCAGCCTTCGGGCACGGTCACGGAGTAGCCGAGCTTGGGTTCGGTCATCGTGACCGGGCCGGAAGGCATCCGGTCGTGGATCGCGGTGGTGAGCGCGGTGATCGCGCCGGCCTCGAATTTGACCAGGTATCGGTGGGTGTCGTTGGAGAACCAGAACGTCTGGATGCTGCCGGGAAGCGCGAGTTCGACCTTGAGGCAGGCAAACGAGCCGGCGGGAACCTCGACCTTTTCCGTGCCGACCACCGAAAGGTCCACCGGGACCGACATCCCGCTCAGCCCGACGAACACGGTGATCGTCTTCTTGAACCCGACCGCCAGCGGCAGCCGCCGGATGACCTGCAGCGACTCCTCGTTGTCGTAGATCACGCCGGCGGGCAGCTCCACGGATTTCCGGAGCTGGCCTCCTTGGGAGATCTCGGCCTTGCCGTCCGCGTAGCGCGTGTCGGCTGTGCCCAGAAGCTGGGTGCGCCACAGGCAGCGAAGCGGCTTCATCGATCCCGCCTCGACCTCCGTCTGGCTGCGGACGATCTGCCCGGCCAGCTGGAGGGAATCGAATTTCCAAATCGGGCGGCCTTCGAGCCGATCCTCGCGGATTCGGTAGCGGCCGAAACCGACCCTGATGCCGCTCGCGAGGCGGATGTCGTAGTCGATCTGCTCCTCGGAGCCCCAAGGGGCCGGCAGCAACGCGGCGCCCTCCGTCAGATATTCGCTGGCGGCGGCGACGAGTTCCTTCTCGGCGGGGTACTCTTTGATGAGGCGCTCGAAGGTGGCGGTGGCCTCGGCGAGGTTGCCCTTCTTGTCGTGGCAGATCGCGAGGCGGAAGAGCGCCTGGGCGGCGAGCGGCTGCGTGGCGGAGGCGTCGGCGACGACCTGCTGGTAGAGCGCCATGGCGGCGTCGAGGTCGCCCTTGGTTTCCTCGGAATAGACGCCGAGCTCCAGCACTTCGGAGATCGTGGGCGGATTGACGGGAACGGCGGGCGCGGTGTGGGCGAGACCGGCGAGGCAGAGCAGGGCGGCGAGCTTGCGCGTGCAGCCCGGAAGGAGAATGAGGGGAGAGGTCGTTATCATCGCCGGCAGTCTATGGGGGATTTGTTACCGGATGATGACCGGCGCATCCGGAGTTTGTCCGGCGCGCGCGGGGATGCTGAACGACGAAGTCGTCCAGCTACGCGGAAAGGGGGGGCGCAGCTCAGAGCTTCGCGCGTTGGGCGACCCAGTCGACGATCACCTTGTCGTCGTCGCCCGCGTGCCAGACGACCTGGAGGAACTCGGCGGGATGGATGTCGTGCTGCTTGAAGAAACGGCGGTCTCCACCGCAGCCGTACATGAGCGAGGTCGGGAGCTCGCCGCGGAGCTTGGCGCGCGCCTTGGGCATCAGGCGGGGGAGCCATTCGATGCCGCGCACGGCGGCGGTCTTGGGGGGCATCACGCCCTCGTCGAGGACGACCTTCGAGGGCACGCCCTTCTGGACGAGGAGGAAATAGCTACGGCGGACGGATTGGACGAGCAGCGCGGTCTCGAAGTCGGGCTCGCCGTAGTTGGCGGCGTCCTCGGCGTAGTCGTAGAGGTCCTGCGGGCGGGAGCCGATCGCGGCGAGGAAGGCGAGTTCGTGCTTGGAGAAGAGCTCGTCGGGGTTGCGTTTGCCCGCGGCGAACTGCTTCAGGGCCTTGTCGTAGATCGCGCGGAACTCCTTGTGAAAATCGTAGTGTTCCATGGGGCGGACGCTACGCGGCGAACCCGCGAGGGAAAGACGGAACGTGGGGGGCGCGCCGTGAGCGTGCGATCGGGCGGGCGGAGGATGCAGGGGCGGCGACGCTCTCGCCACGCGGCCGGCGGGCGCGGAACTTCACCCCTCGATCGAGCGGCGGAAGGCGGCGCGATCGGGCGCGCGGAAGAAGGCGGTGCCGGCGACAAACGTGTCGGCCCCGGCGGCGGCGCAGAGCGGAGCGGTCGCGGGGTCGACGCCGCCGTCGACCTCGATGCGGAAGGTGTGTCCGCGCTCGCGACGCCAACGGGCGATTTGCTCGATCTTGGGAAGGACGTCGTGCCGGAACGATTGGCCGCCGAAACCGGGTTGCACGGTCATGAGCAGCACGAGGTCGACCTGGGCGAGCAGGTGTTCGACAGCGGCGGCGGGGGTGCCGGGGTTGAGGACGATGCCGTTCTGCTTGCCGAGCCCGCGGATGCGGGCGAGCACGGCGGCGTGGTCGTAGGCCGGCTCGATGTGCACACTGATCAGGTCGCTGCCGGCGCGGGCGAAGGGCTCCACGTAATCGCCGGGGTTGTCGAGCATCAGGTGGGTGTCGAGGAACAGCTGCGTGTGCTTGCGCAACGCGGCCGCGGTGCCGGGACCGAAGGTGAGGTTGGGCACGAAATGCCCGTCCATGATGTCGAGGTGCAGCCAGCGCACGCCAGCGGCGGCGCACTCGGCGGCGCTGCCGGCGAGGTTCGCATGATCGCCGGCGAGCAGCGAAGGGGCGAGCAGCGGAGCGGGCATCTCCACGGAAGGGCGGGGCGCCGGTGTCACCACGAGTCCAGCAACGCGTGCGCGATCTCCGTGGCGAGGGCCTCGGCGAGGAGCGGCATCGTCTGGTACTCGGTCGGCTGGAGCCCGCTGTCGACGAACACATCCCGCGTGGCGGAGATGTTGCGGCGGTCGACGAGGATGCGGCCGTTGTGGTCGGTGAGGGTGATCTCGGCGGTGAGCCGGGAGGCGAACTTGCGGGCGAGCGCGGTGTCGTCGTGGCGGGCGGCGAGGACATCGCGTTCGAAACGCACGAGGCGGATCTGGAGCCGGGCGGCGGCACCGCCTTCGTGGGCGGCGAGTTCGATGCGGCCGTCGCGGGCGAGGGCGAGGCGGACGGCGTCGGTGACGAGGGGGGCGGCCTGCGGGGCGAAGGCGGCGTTGACGGCCGGCTGGACGAAGACGATCTCGGCGAGGGGCTTTCCCGGGGCGCCGAGCTGGTAGTGGGAGCAGCCGGCGAGCACGGCCAGTCCGGCCGCGGCGGCGAGGATGCGGGCGAAGACGCGCATGGAGGTTGTCCGGCGGCGGGGCCTCAGAACAGCCAGAGGACCTTCTTCTTCTTCGGCTTGGGCGCCTCGACCTTGTTGGCGCGGGCGGCGGCGGCGGCCTCCTGCTCGGCGAGCTTGGGGGCGATCTTGTCGAGGCGTTCGCGGGCCTTCTGGGCGACCGGCGAGTTGGGATAGATGGTGATCGCCTCGTTGTAGAAGATTTTCGCGGCGATGTAGTTGCGCCGCTTGTAGTGGTAGAACTCGGCCATCTTGATTTTGCTCATGGCGAGCTCGGTCTTCATCTTGTCGAGGCCGTCCTCGGCCTGGGCGACATTGGGATCCTTCGGGAAGAGGATGAGGAAGTCCTGGAAGTAGGTGGAGGATTCCTTGGCGGAGAACTGGTCGTATTCCGGGCCGTCGACGAGGGTGGAGTGCACCTGCGCCATGCGGAGGTAGGCGTCGGGGGTAAGGATGCTGTTGGGGTAGAAGTTGATCATCCGGTCGAGGGCGTCGATCGCCTCGATCTTGCTGCGGAAGCGTTTGTGCAGCTGGGCGATGCGCATGAGCGCGAGCGGCGCGTAGTCGCTGTAGGGCGCGTTGGCCACGACGAACTCGAAATAGATGATGGCGGACTCGCGCTTGCGGAAGCCCGGGAGCAGGCCCCAGAGCCAGCGGCTGCGGGCACCGTCCGCGACGGTGGAGGCGATGCGGTACTGCTCGGCAATGATGTCGTTGAAACGGTCGTAGTTCGGATACTGGACGATGATCTGCTGATACGCGTCGAACGCCTTCGAGTAGTTGTGCTGGGCGAGCCGGATCTGGGCGGTGCGGAACTGCGCCTCGGGGCCGTAGATCGACTTGCCGTATTGATGGGACACACGCTTGTAGAGCCGCAGGGCGCGGCGCTGGCTGCCCTGTTCCTCGGCGGCGCGGGCGCGGTTCATGAGGTCGAGGGCATTGCGGGCATCCTCGCCGGCGAGGCCGGCGAGGGCACCGCCCTCGACATGCCAGCCGGTACCCGGACTCCACACGAGCTCGGCGCGGAGCCAAGCGGGGGTGAAGAGCGCGATCAGGAGCAATCCAAGGGAGCAGAGCAGGCGCGATGGGCGCATAATTCAGGTCCAGCGAATCAGGGCGGATGCCCACGTCAAGCCGGCGCCAAACGCGACGAACAGGACGTAGTCCCCGGGGACGATGCGGCCGGCGCGGCGCGCCTCGTCGAGGGCGATCGGGATGGAGGCGGCGGAGGTGTTGCCGTAGCGTTCCAGGTTCATGAACACGCGCTCGGGCGGCAGCTTCATGCGCTGCGCAATGGCGTCGATGATACGCTGGTTCGCTTGATGGGAGATCAGGAGCTTCACCTGGTCGGGTGCGACACCGTTCTTCTCCAAAAGTTCAACCGCGGCATCCTGCATGGCGGTGACGGCGAGTTTGAAGACCTCCTTGCCGCGCATCTGGATGTAGTGCTCGCGGCGGGCGACGGTCTCGGCCGAGGCGGGGCTGCGGGAGCCGCCGGAAATGACCTTGATGAGCTCACCGGAGCTGCCGTCGGCGTAGAGCTTGGTGCCGATGATGCCGCGGCCCGCGCCGGGCTCGACTCCGAGCACGACCGCGCCGGCGCCGTCGCCGAAGAGGATGCAGGTCGAGCGGTCCTGGTAGTCGGTGAGGGTGGTGAGCTTCTCGGCGCCGATCACGAGGGCGCGGCGGTAGCGCCCGGTCGAGAGCATGGCGCTGGCGACCTCGAGCGAGTAGAGGAAGCCGCTGCAGGCGGCCGCGAGGTCGAGGCAGGCGCAGGCGCCCAGCCCGAGCTTGTGCTGCACGATCGTGGAGGTGGAGGGCAGCGGCGCGTCCGGGGTGCAGGTGGCGACGATCAGGAGGTCGATGTCGGCGGTGGTGAGCTTGGCCTCGGCCAAGGCGTTGCGGGCGGCCTTGACGGCGAGGTCGGAGGTGGCCTCGTCGGGAGCGGCGATGTGGCGCTCGCGGATGCCCGAGCGGGTGACGATCCACTCGTCGTTGGTGTCCACCATGCGCGAGAGGTCCTCATTGGTGAGGATGCGTTCAGGGGCGTGGGAGCCGGTTCCGAGGATGACGACCGATTGACCTGCGGGATTCATGCGGGAAGCGGGGATGGGAGGGGCTGCTCAGGCGGCGGGCTGGTCGAGCACAACATTCGCGGCGGCGATGTCGGCCTCGATGTGATGGACGAGGTCGGTGCGTACGAACTCGCTGGCGTCGTGGATCGCGTTCATCAACGCATGCCGGTTCGCGGAGCCGTGGGCCTTGATCACGCAGCCGCGGAGGCCGAGCAGCGGCGCGCCGCCGTAACGCTCCGGCTGGATGCGGTGCTTGAGGCCGCGCAATGCGCCCTTGCCGAGCACCGCCGCAAGCATGCGGACCGGGTTGGCCCGGAAGAGGGTCTTCAGTTCGCGGCCGAAGAATTTCACGAGCGACTCCCAGGACTTAAGGCAGATGTTGCCCGTAAAGCCGTCGCAGACGACGACGTCGACCTCGTGGAGGAAGATCTGGAAACCCTCAATGGGGCCGGCGTAGTTGACGAGCCCGCCGAGCGCCTTGAGCGCCTCGTGCGTCTCGTTGGTGAGGGCGTTGCCCTTGCCTTCCTCGGTGCCGATCGTGAGCAGGCCGACGCGCGGGCGGTCGATGCCGAGCTCCACGCGGCAGTAGTGGGTGCCGAGGATGGCGTTGTGGACGAGGTGCCGCGCGGTGGCGTCGGGGTTGGCGCCGCCGTCGATGAGAATGAGGTGCCCGCGGTCGCAGGGGATGACCGGTGCGAGGGCGGGGCGCTCGACGCCTTCGAGCGTGCGAAGCTTGAGCGTGCCGGCGGCGACGAGGATCTTCGTGTTGCCGGTGCTGACGACGGCGGAGGCGACGCCATCCTTGACCAAGTCCATCGCGCGGAGCATCGAGGCGTCCTTCTTGCGGCGGATGGCGGTCATGACGTCGTCCTCCATCTGGACGACCTCGGAGGCGTGCTGGATGGTCAGCTTCGGGTGACCGGCGAGACCGGCCTCCGCGAGCAATGGACGCAGCTGCGCCTCGTCACCCACGAGGATGACGGGGCGCAGGTCGGGAAAAGCATCGAAGGCCAACTGGAGCGCGGCGACGACCTGGGCCGGGCCGTGGTCGCCCCCCATGGCGTCCACCGCGATGCTGCCGGTGGCGGGGGATGATTCGCTCATGCGTGCAAGACGGCGGGTTGCCGGACGGAGAGAGCCGTCAGACCTCGACGTCGAGCACTTGACGTCCGCGATACATCCCGGTCTTCGGGTTGACGCGGTGCGGGCGGAAGAGGGAGCCGTCGGCATCCCGGGCGAAAGTCGGGGCCTTGAAGGCATTGGCGGCGCGACGGAGAGCGCTGCGGCGCTTGGACTGTTTACGTTTCGGATTGGCCATGATGAAGTTGGATCGGAGTTGCAGCCGCGCGACGAGTGGTCCCGGGTGCGGAAGGGGTGCGAGTAAAGATCCGGGTCGGGGCGGGTCAAGCAGGGACTCGGGGCGGGAAACGGTGGGCGGGACTGCGCGGCCGCGGCCTGTCCCGCCGGGCGGCGTGGCCCTGCGGATTCAGAAGAGGAGCACGCCGGCCAGCACCAACGCCAGGACGATCCGGTAGACGGCGAAGGGTGTGAGCCCGTAGCGGGTGAGGGCGGCGATGAGGATCTTGATCGCCAGCGCGGCGGACACGAAGGCGACGAACGTCCCCAGCAGGACCGGCGACCAACCGAAGACCTCGATCATGGCCGGGCCGCCCTTCACGCCCTTCCACAGCGCGGCGCCGGCGAGGGTCGGAAGCCCGACGAGGAAGCTGAACTCGGCCGCCTGCGCGGGCTTCAGGCCGACGATGTAGCCGCCCACGATCGTCATCATGGAACGGCTGGTACCCGGCCACATCGCGACACACTGCATCACTCCCACGAGCAGGGCCTCGCTCGGGCGCAGCTCGGAAGGGCGGCGGCCGTTCGACAGCGCCCACTGCGACCGGCGGCGGCGGCGGTCGACGGAGAACATCAGGAACGCGCCGGCGACGAGGGCGACGATCACCGGCCAGATGCCGAACAGCATCGCCTCGATCCAGTCGTCCAACAGAAGCCCGAAGACGACGGCCGGGAGGACCCCGAGCGCGATGTTGCGCAGCAGTTTCGCGCCCTCGCGGTCCATGCCCAGGGCGCCGAGCACGAGGCTCCAGAGCTGGCTCCAGTAAAGGACGACAACGGCGGCGATCCCGCCCACCTGGATGACGACCGCGAAGGCGTCGGCGGCGGCCTTCACGGTGAGCGGCCGGCCGGCGGGGAGCTCGGGCGACGGCGGCTTGATCCAACGGGGCTGGCCGGTGGCATCGGTCAACTGTTGCTCGCTCTCGAGACCGAGCAGGTGGTTGGCGATGATGAGATGGCCGGTGGAGGACACGGGGAGGTACTCCGTGATCCCCTCGACCAGGCCGAGCACGGTTGCCTCGCCGAGCGTGAGTTCGCGCGAGGTGATCGGCGGCGCCGGCGTTTCGGCGGCCTGCGGCGCCGGCGCTTGGGCGCGGGCGAGACCGAGGGCGATCACGAAGGCGAGCACACAACCGGCGAAACGCATGGCGCGGATGTGCGCGAACCGGCGGCCGGTGTCGAGGCTTGTTGCAGGCGGGAGCGGCGGGCGGCACCACCGCCCCGAATGGGGGCGGTAGTGCGCCGCCACCACGGACGCGCCGGTGATCTGCGCCGCCGGGCCGTGGCGTGACGGGGCGGTTACGCGACGCGGAAGTCGATCTGGCGCTTGAAGCGGTCGACGCGGTCGACCTGCACCTGGATCGTCGCGCCGAGCGCGAACCGCCGTTTCTTCCGGCGGCCGACCAGGGCGGTGCCGTCGGGGGTGAGCGTGTAGAGGTCGTCGTCGAGCGTGGAGACGTGGATGAGGCCGTAGGCCTGCGACTCGACGAGCTCGACGAACATGCCGTGGTTGCGCACCTCGAGGATGGTGGCGGCGAGCGGGGTGCGTTTCTTCTTCTTGAGCTCGCGTTCGAAGTACTCGAGCAGCTTCACCTTCACGGACTCGCGCTCGGCCTCGGTGCTGTTCTGCTCGGTGAGGCTGAGGTGCTCGGCGAGGCGCGGCATGTGCTCGGCGCGGTACTGGGACTTCCAGCCGCGCGGCGCCGGCTGGCGGCCGTGGCGCACGAGGTAGGACTCGAACACCCGGTGCACCACGAGATCCGCGTAGCGACGGATCGGCGACGTGAAGTGCGTGTAGTCCTTCTTCGCGAGGCCGAAGTGGCCGTCGGGCTTCTCGCGGTAGCAGGCGCGCGCGAGGCTGCGCAGGAGCTGCACGCGCAGGATCTGCGCCTGGTCGTGGGTGCGGATCTTGGCGAGCACCCGGGTGAGCTCGCGGCGGTTCGTGAGGTCGCCGGCCTGCACGCCCTGCGTGGCGAGGAACTCGCGGAAGTCCTGCAGCCGGTCCTCGTCGGGGTCGTCGTGGACGCGGTAGACGGAGGGCAGCTGGTGTTTCCGCGTGATGCGGGCCACGGCCTCGTTGGCGAGGAGCATGAACTCCTCGATGAGCTGGTGGCTCTCGTCGTTCTCGATGCGCTCGAGCCGGTCGGCGAAGCCCTCGGCGTCGACGAAGATCTTCGTCTCCGGCATGTCGAGATCGAGCGCGCCCTGGCGGAAGCGCTCGGCGCGCAGCGGCGCGGCAAAGCGCCAGAAGGTCCGCACCATGTGCTGCAGCGTCCGGAGTTCGGCGGTCGGCAGGGTGTTGAGCGGGCGGCCGGTCGCGCCGGTCTGGTGCGCGGGCGGGAGCGGCAGGCGGCGGATCTTCCCGAGGTCGTTCTCCTTCAGCAGGGCGTAGGCCTGGCGGTAGGTGAGTCGTTTGCGGCTGCGGATGACGGTGTTGGCGAACTCGGTGTCGGTGACATGGCCGTGCTTGTTGAACGTGAAGAACACGCTCTTCGTGAGCCGGTCCTCGTCCTCCTTCAGCGAGCACAGGCCGTTGGAGAGCTTGAACGGCAGCATGGGCACGACGGTGCCGACCAGGTAGGTGCTGTTGCCGCGGTGCTGGGCCTCGCGGTCGAGCGCGGTGCCGGGGCGCACGTAGGCGCCGACATCGGCGATGTGCACGCCGATGCGCACGCGGCCGTCGGGCAGCTCCTCGAGCGAGAGGGCGTCGTCGAAGTCCTTGGCGTCGTCGGGATCGATCGTGCAGGTCGGGATCGAGCGCACGTCGAGCCGGTGTTCGCGCTCGCCCGGGCGCACGGAGTCGGGCAGGGCGGCGACCTCGGCCTCGACGGCGGCCGGGAACTTCGTCTCGAGCTTGTACTTGTGGTAGATCGCGGCGAGCTCGGCGCGCGGCTCGAAGGTGCGGCCGAGCACCTCGACGATCTCGCCCTCCGGGTTCGCGTGGCGGTTTTCCCACTCCGCGAGCCGCACCACCACCTTGTCCCCGACCTGCGGAACCGGCACGAGCAGCGAGCGCTCGGGGGCGTCGACATAGACATCGTGCACGAAGCGCGGGTCGTCGGGCGTGACGAAATGGAACTTCTGCGACCGGCGCAGCGTGCCCACGACGGTGTCGCGGGCACGCTCGAGGATGCGGATCACGCGGCCGCTGCGCAGGGCAGGCGGGGCGCCGCGGGAGCCGCGCTGGTCGCGCCGGCCGCGGGGCGGGCG
>JAEZSJ010000382.1 GCA_023443985.1 Verrucomicrobiota bacterium
GGGCGCCCTCGATCTGCAGCACGAAGCCGCGGTCGTTGGCGGCAAGGCGGGCCAGGGCCACGCGCGCCATCTCGGCCAGCGTGGGCACCGTCGCGCGCAGTTGCGCATCGGCGGCGTGGTCGAGCGCGAACGGCAGGTGCTCGGGGGCGAAGGTGCCGAGCAGGCGGCCGGACGCTTTGGCGGCCCGCAGGCCCGCGGCGTCGCGCACGACCGCGTAGCCGGCGCGGGCGTAGTCGCCGAAGAGATCGCGGCCGTCCGGGCGTTTCGTCGGGTCGAAGAACTTGGCGCCGCCGCCGAGCAACACGTCGACACCGACCTCGAGGTATTGCTCGGCGATGAGTCCCTCGTCGGAGCGCGCTTCGACCTGCGCGGCGAAACCGGCCGGGGTGGCGTGGGTGATCGTGGCGGTGGTCACCAGTCCGGTGCCCTTGCCGGCGGCGCGGGCCAGGCGGAGGATCGGCGTCCGCGGACGTCCGTCGGGCGCGTAGTTGATCGCGCCGTTCTTGACCTTGTGGCCGCAGCCCCAGGCCGAGGCGGCGGCGGCGGAGTCGGTCACCGGCGAGTTGGCCGAACAGGTATCCATGAGGGCGCGGCGCAGGTCGGGCCGGCCGTAGAGACCGAGCCAATGCGTGCCACGGCCCTCCTGCCGGCGGAGGTGGCGCTCGGTCATCGTGAGCGTGCCAAGGCTCATGCCGTCGCTCACGAGGAAGATGACGTTGCGCGCGCGGCGCGCCTCGCCGCGGTCCGCGGCGGCCTGCGCCGGCAACCCGGACGTGAAGAGCAGGGCGCTGCCGGCCAGACCGGTGCGCAGGAAGTCTCGACGGGAGCAGGAGGACATGCCGGTGTTCTGCCGTTCCTGCCGGCGGAAGGCCATGCGCGAAATCCACGGGCACGGGGCGAGGCCATCGTGGCGGTTGACCTGCTGCGCCAACGCGATATCCAGTGAGAGGACACGTCCGTCATGCGTGACCCGCGAATCAACCCCTTCACGAAAGAACTGCTCGCCGAGGACACCTTGGCCGAGTGGCAACGGCTCCTCGACGACGCCGCCGGCATCTTCGGGGTGCCGGCCGGGTTGATCACGCGGGTCGATCGCGACCAGATCGAGATTCTCCTCGCGAGCGGGACCGCGGGGAACCCGTACTCCGCCGGCCAGGTCTCGCTGTATCCTAATTCTGGTTGGTACTGCGAACGCACCCTGCGCAGCCGCGGCCTCGTCCACATTCCGGACGCCGGCGCCGATCCCGACTGGCAGGACAACGCCGCGGTCACCGGGTTGCACATGGTCTCCTACGTCGGCCTGCCGATCCGGCGCCCGGACGGGGGCGAGTTCGGCACCGTGTGCTTCCTCGACAACAAGGCCCATCGCCACAACGGGCTCCACATCAAGATGCTCGGGATGGTCCAGCGGATGATCGAGCTCTCGCTGCGGGTGATCTTCGACCGGCAGCAACTTCTCCGGCACGAGCGGCTGCTCGAGGATCTCAGCCGGATCTACCCGATCTGCAGCTACTGCAAGCGGGTGCGCGGCGCCGACGGCAAATGGATCGAGGTGGAGGACTACATCCGCGATGCCACGGGCACACACCCGTCGCACGGGATCTGTCCGGATTGTTTCGGGAAGAACGAGGGGCAGTGGCCGCAGGGTGGCCAAGCTCCGGTTTGAACCGGCTCGCCGCGGCCACGGAGCGGCCGGCTCCGGGGCGGGGTCGCCTCCGGCCCGCGCCCCGCGCGGAGATCGTCGACCCGCATGAGGATGGCCGGATCATTCGGCCTGCCGGTGGCGAAGACGAGTTGCGCGGGCGTGTAGGCATCGAGCACGAACACCCCGCCGGGCCACGAGCTCCCCAGCGCCCGGCGGCCTCGGCGGCCAGCTTCTCGAGCACCGGCTTGAGCACGCGACAAGGGCCGCACCACGGCGCCCAGAAATCGACCAGCACGGGCACGGTGCGGCTGCGGGCGAGGACCTCGGTGGAGAGACCGGATACGTCGTGGCTCATGGCCGGCCGGCTCCGGTGAACGGTGCGGTGGGCTGGCCGGTGGCGAGCCAGTCGCGGAGGCCGCCGGCGTTGGCGGTGCGGTAGCCCTCGGCGGAGAGGATGGCGGCGGCTTGGCCGCTTCGGTTGCCCGAGCGGCAGTAGAGAATCAGCTCGCGGTCTTTGTGGGCCGCGAGGAACGGCTTCCAGCAGCGGCGCTCGCCGCGCAGGTCGCTCAACGCGAGCGGGGTCGCGCCCACGACGATCCCCGTTTGTGCCCACTCGCCGGACTCGCGCACGTCGATCAGCACGGCGGTGCCGGCGGCGACCCTCTGCGCGGCCTCGGCGGGAGTGAGACGGGCGACGTCGGCGCCGCAGGCCGCCAACCCGAGGAGGATCGGAAGGAAGAAGAGGATGTACCATCGGCGCATAGTCATGCGGTCCACGGGACGAGTTTCCGGCCGGCGGCGAGCCAGTCGTGCAGGCCGCCGGCATCGGCGGTGTGGTAGCCCTCGGCGGCAAGCGCCCTCGCGACGAGGGAGGAGCGCGTGCCGGAGAGGCAGTAGAGGATGATCTGTTTGTCGCGGTGGGTGGCGAGGAAGCGCGTCCAGTCGGCGCGCGCGGCGCGCAGGCCGCCGAGCGACAGCGTGGCCGCACCGGCGACGACGCCGGTCTCCGACCATTCATCCGGCTCGCGGCAGTCGACGATCACCGCCTGTCCTGCTGTGACGCGGCGCATGGCTTCGGCGGGCGCGACCCGCTCGGGCCCGCGGGCGCGGACGAGGGGCGGGTGGGAGGAGCTGGCGGCGGAGGCGGGGTGCTTGGTCATCGGCGGGCGTGGGGCGTGGTGGCAACAATCACGAGGGTGGCAGCTTGGCCGGTGAGCGCGGGTCGATACCGGCCCGGAGGCCGCCGGTGAGCGACTGCACGACCAAGCCGCGCTGCGCGAGGATGCGTGCGGCGAAGTACGAGGTTTTGCCGAGGGCGCAAACGGTCACGACCGGGTGCGTGGGGGGCGAGCTCGGCGGCGCGCTGGCGGAGCGCGGCGAGGGGGATGTCGTTGACGGTAACCGTGCGGCGGACTCGGAGAGACGGCGGGCGCGGGCGGCGACACCGCCGACGCCAACACGGCGAAGCGGGGCGGTGGACATGGTGCAGTGGTCGGGCGACTGGCGGGGGCCAGAAGTGGTCGGTGGACAGCGGACAGCGCGTCCGGTCTGCGACCGGAGGCTTGGGTGGGAACGCTGAGTCGAGGTGGGACCGGTCGGAGAGCGGTCCTACTGGGGCAGGTTGGCGTCGAGCCAGGTGCGGAGGCCGCCAGCGGACTTCACACCGACGAACTCGGCGACGACTTTGCGCGGTGGAAGAGCTTCACGTTGGGGATGCTCTGGATGCCGTATTGGCGGGCGAGTTCGCCGTGGTTGTCGACGTTCACGGTCGCCAGAACCCAGCGGCCGTCGGCCTCGGTGGCCGCCTTCTCGACCACCGGCGAGAGGACACGGCACGGGCCGCACCAAGGCGCCCAGAAATCGACGAGGACCGGGGTCGACTCGCTGCGGGCGAGCACATCGGCGGCGAAGTCGCGGATCTCGTGGGAGGCGGTGCCGGCGGCGGAAACAGTGGTGGCGTCGTCCTTGGCGCAACCGGCGAAGACGAGGAGGGCGAGGAGCGAGCTGAGGAGGCGGAGGCTCATGGTAGCGATGGAGTGGATGCGGTGGTGGGTGAGTGTCGGGTGTGGCCGCCGGGGCGGAGGGCGGCGGGGGGACGGTCAGGGTTGGCGCGTGGGCAGGCCGGCGCCGGCCCAGCGATGGTAGCTGCCGATATTGGCCACGTTGAATCCCTCGCGCCGCAGGACGATCGCCGCCTGGCCGGAGCGGATCCCGGAGACGCAGTAGACAAGGATCAGTTTCTCCTTGTTCGCGGCCAGGAACGGCGCCCAGCGGTTGCGCGGCCCCCGCAGGTCGCTGAGCGGCAGCAGATAGGCGGGCTTGGCGACGCCGGCGCGCCACTCGCCCGGCTCGCGCACATCGACGAGCACGGCGCCGCCCTCGGCCAGCCGGGCTTGGGCGTCGGCGACGGAGAGCCGTTTCCCGCCGAGGAGCAGCGGGCGCAACATGGCGAACGCCACGATCGCGGCGACGCCGAGGAGGAGGAGGTGGTAGACAGTCATGGGGGAGCGAGGAGTGAGACGCGCCCGGCCGCTCTACGGCTGCGGGCAAGTGCGTGAAACGGCCCGGGGTGACGCCCGGTTGTGCCATCGGGGCGTCGCCCGTGAGCGGCGGGACAGGCGCTCAACGGTGCCGGTTGGTCATGAAATAGAGCACGGGCACGGCCATGCGGCTGACGAGCAGCGAGGCGATTTCGCCGAACATCAGGCTGATCGCAAGGCCCTGGAAAATCGGGTCGGCGAGGATCACGCTCGCGCCGACGACGACCGCCAGCGCGGTGAGCAGCATTGGCCGGAAGCGCACGGCGCCGGCCTCGACCACGGCGTCGCGCAGCGAGAGGCCGTGCGAGCGGCGCAGCTCGATGAAGTCGACGAGGATGATCGAGTTTCTCACGACGATGCCCGCGCCGGCCATGAAACCGATCATGGAGGTGGCGGTGAAGAAGGCGCCCATGCCCCAGTGGGCGGGCAGGATGCCGATGAGCGAGAACGGGATCGCGGCCATCACGATGAGCGGCGTGACGTAGCTTTTGAACCAGCCGACCATGAGCATGTAGATGAGGATCAGCACGGCGGCGAAGGCCAGGCCGAGGTCGCGGAAGACCTCGAGGGTGATGTGCCATTCGCCATCCCACTTCATCGAGGGCTGCCGCGGGTCGAACGGCATGCTCATGTTCAGGATCTCGAGCTTGGGCGAGGCGCCGCCGAACTCCCGGGCGTCGATCTTCGCCAGCTCGCGGTTCATCGCGAACATCGCATAGGCCGGACTCTCGACCACGCCGGAGACATCGGCGGTGACGTAGGTGACGGGCACGAGGTTCTTGCGGTAGAGGCTGCGCTCGCCCGGCACGTGCTCGAGGCGGACGAGCTCGGAGAGCGGCACAAGGCCGGCGACGCCGCTGGGTGCGGGCGGGGCGACGGGCGCGCTGCTGCGGATGCGGAGCGTGAGCAGGTCCTCGGGGCTGCCCTTCGCGGCGCGAGGCAGCTCGAGCACGACGTTGATGTCCTCGCGTTCGTCGGGCAGGTGGAGGAGGTCGGCG
Source organism: Verrucomicrobiota bacterium (assembly GCA_023443985.1). Lineage (GTDB taxonomy): Bacteria > Verrucomicrobiota > Verrucomicrobiia > Opitutales > Opitutaceae > CAJCBL01. The sequence goes on from JAEZSJ010000382.1 coordinate 5,184, forward strand.
GCGAGGCCGGGCGCAGCGATGCGCAGCGCCTGCGCGATGTCGCCCTCGGTGATGCCGTGGAGCGCGGCCTTCTCCTTGTCGACGATGTAGCGGACCTTCGGCTGCTGCGCCTCGACGTACCAGTCGATGTCCACGACGCCCGGCGTCTGTTCCATGATGGAGCGCACGCGCTTCGCGAGGGCGAGGCGGGCGGCGTCGGTCGGTCCGTAGATTTCGGCGACGAGGGTCTGGAGCACGGGCGGGCCGGGCGGCACCTCGGCGACGGCGGCGGACGCGCTGTGCTTGGCGGCGATGGCGGCGATCCTCGGGCGGAGGCGCTTGGCGATGTCGTGGCTCTGGAACGAGCGTTCGCCCTTGCCGACGAGGTTGACCTGGATGTCGGCCACGTTGGGGCCGCGGCGCATGAAGTAGTGGCGGACGAGGCCGTTGAAATTGAACGGCGAAGCGGTGCCGGCGTAGATCTGGTAGTCGCGCACCTCGGGCTCGTCGCGGAGCGCGGCGGCCATCTCCTGAGCGATGGCGGCGGTGCGCTCGAGCGTGGTGCCCTCCTCGGTGTTGAGGATGATCTGGAACTCCGACTTGTTGTCGAAGGGCAGCATCTTGACCTTCACGGCGCCGAGGAGCACGAGGCCCATCGCGGCGAGCAGCGCGGCGACGATGCCGCCGAGGAACGCCCAGCGCCAACGCGCGTTGTCGAGCAGCGGATCCATCACGCGGTGGTAGAGGCGCGTGGACCAGTCGTCGGGCGCATGGTCGTGGTCGGCGGGGGCCGGCCGCGCCGAGGCCGGCTGGCCGGGGTCACCGCCCCCGGCGACAGGCAGGTGGCGCTTGAGCACGCGGATGGCGGCCCAGGGTGTGACGGTGAAGGCGATCGCGAGCGAGAAGAGCATCGCGGCGGTGGAGCCGATCGGGATTGGGCGCATGTACGGCCCCATGAGGCCGCCGACGAACGCCATCGGCAGGATCGCGGCGATCACGGCCCAGGTGGCGAGCACGGTGGGGTTGCCCACCTCGTCGACCGCCTCGAGCGCGACCTGCGTGAGCGGCTTCTTCTCGGCGCCGGGCAGGCGGACGTGGCGCACGATGTTCTCGACGACCACGATCGCGTCGTCGACGAGGATGCCGATGGAGAAGATCAGCGCGAAGAGCGTGATGCGGTTGAGCGTGTAACCATAGAGGTAGAACACGAGCAACGTGAGCGCGAGGGTCGACGGGATCGCGAGGAGGACGACGAGCGATTCGCGCCAGCCGAGGAAGAAGAGGATGAGCAGCGCCACGCCGAAGACGGCGATGCCCATGTGGAGCAGGAGCTCGTTGGACTTCTCGGCGGCGGTGTGGCCGTAGTCGCGCGTCACCGCGAGCTGGACATCGGCGGGGAGGAGACTGCCCTTGAGGGAGTCGACCCGGGCGAGCACGGTGTTGACGACGTCGATGGCGTTGGCGCCGGGGCGCTTGGCGATGCTGAGCGTCACAGCCGCCTCGAGCGGCTGCGACGAGGCGAGAGGACGTGAGGCGAGAGGCGAAAGGTCAGAGACGAGAGGGGGCGCGCCGGCGCCGGAGCCGAAGAGGACGTAGTTGGCGGGCTCCTCGGCGGCGTCGCGGATCGTGGCGATGTCGCGCAGGTAGACGGGGCGTTCCTGATACACGCCCACGACGACCGCGCCGACATCGGCCGCGTCGCGCAGGAAGGTGCCGGTCTCGAGGAGCAACTCGGTGTCGGCGGTCGGGAGCGAGCCGAGCTGCGCCTGGCGGTTGGCCTGCTGGAGCGCGGGGACGAGCTGGGTGACGGAGAGGTTGCGCGAGGCGAGTGCGACGGGGTCGAGCTGCACGCGGACGGCGCGGCGCACGCCGCCGATGAGCGTGGTCTCGGCGACCTGCGGGATGGACTTGATCTCGTCGTCGAGCTGGGCGGCGAGGCGGCGGAGGGTGAGGTGGTCGTGCGTGGCGCTGTGGAGCGTGAGCGCGAGGACGGGCACGTCGTCGATCGAGCGCGGCTTGACGAGCGGCATGCCGCCCCCGAGCGGGATGCGGTCGAAATTGGCCTGGAGCTTCTGGTTGAGGCGGACGAGCGCGGCCTCGAGGTCGGTGCCGACCTTGAAGCGCACGATGGTCATCGCGTTGCCCGGGCTGGAGGTGGAGTAGAGGTACTCGACGCCCGGGATCTCCCAGAGGAGTTTCTCCATCGGGCGGGTCATCCGGTTTTCCACTTCGGCGGCGGTGGAGCCCGGCATGGCGACCATCACGTCGACCATCGGGACCTTGATCTGCGGCTCCTCCTCGCGGGGGAGCATGAGCACGGCGAACGCGCCCATCAGGATCGAGGCGATGATCACGATCGGCGTGAGCCGGGAGTCGATGAAGAGCGCGGCGAGGCGGCCGGTGATGCCGTACCGCGGAGCGGCGGCCGGGTGCGGCACACCCGGGTTGTGGGGGGCGGGTGCGCTCACGGCTTCACCTCCACGGGCTGGCCGTCGCGGAGGGGCGCGGAGGCCGGATCGGCGACGACGTGTTCGCCGGCGGCGAGACCCGAGAGGATCTCGACCGCGGCGCCGCGGCGGGCCCCGGTCTTCACCAAACGGAGACGGGCGGCGCCCTCGGCGACGACGAACACCTGTTCCATCTGGCCGAAGACGGTGACGGCGGTCGCGGGCACGACGACGGAGCGGCCTTCGCCGGCGGGCCAGGCGACGCGGGCGAACTGGCCGGAGCGCACGGCGGCGCCGGCGGGCAGGTCGATCTTGGCGAGGAAGGTGCGCGAGACCGCATCGAGCGCCGGGGAGACCTCGGCCACGCGGCCGGCGAGCTCGAGCTGGTTGATGCGGACCGGCACCTCGGTGCCGACGTCGACCGCGGCAAGGCTGTCGGGGACCTCGACCTCGACGCGCTGGAGCGCGGGGTTCTCAAGCTCGAGCAGCGGGTTCCCGGGGGAGGCGAGGTCGCCCTCGTTGACGAGGCGGCGGGTGATCACGCCGTCGAACGGCGCGGTGATGGTGGTGTAGGCGAGCATGGTGCGCGCCTCGGCGACGGTGGCCTCCATGAGGCGGACGCGATCCTCGGTGCTGCGCACGGTCTCGGCGGCGGTGGCGCCCTTGGCGAGCAGGCCGGTCTCGCGTTCGAGGTCGCGGCGGGCCTGGCCGAGGCC
>JAEZSJ010000440.1 GCA_023443985.1 Verrucomicrobiota bacterium
GAACTCGGCTGCGAGGTCGTCGTGGCCGACGCCGATCCGCAGCGTGTCCAGGAGCTCGCCGAGGACGGTTTCCGCGCGGTCGAGCTGGACTGCGAGGATGCCAACGCCCTGCGCGCCGCCGGCGCGCTCGACGCCGATGTCGTCGTCGTGGCGGTCGGCGAGAACATGAAGGGCAGCGTGCTCGCCACCCTCACCCTCAAGGAGCTGAAGGCGAAGCGCCTCATCGCCCGCGCGATGGACGAGCGCCACGCCGCCGTGCTCACCCGCCTGGGCGCCGACGAGGTGATCGTGCCCGGGCGCGACATGGCGTATCGACTCGCCGAACGCATCCGCCGCGACTCCTTCAGCGTGCGCATGCCCCTGCCGGGCGAATACCAGATGGGCGAGGCGCTCGTCGGCACGGCGCTCGCCGGCCGCACGCTGGGCGAGCTGCATCTGCCCGCCCGCTACAAGGTCAACGTGGTGCTCGTCTCGCGCTCCGTGGGCAACGAGCGGCAGGTGCTCGAGCCCTCGCCCGAGCTGAAGCTCGAGCCCGGCGACACCCTGATCGTCGTCGGTCTCGGCGACCGCCTCGACCAGTTCGAGAAGGTCGCCCGCGGCTGAGCCGCCGCCCGCCCCTCAACCCCCGGCGCCCGCCCCGGGCGGCGCCGGTCGCGCGCCGCGCCAGACATACCAGCCGAGGGCGAGCCACACCGGCACCGCCGGCGCGAGCTGACTCCACATTCCGAGCACAGCGGCCATCGGCAGGAGGAACGTGAGCACCTGCCAGCCCAGTGCGGCCGCGAGCAGCCGCCAGTGGGCGCGGTGTTCCGCGCGGTCCGCGCGCTTCCACTCCCGCGGCCACCAGCCCATCGGCCGGGTCTGCACGTAGAACCGGGCGAGCCGCAGCGTGGGCACCGCGGGCGTCGCCAGCGCCGCCGCCACCGCGGCCAGCCCCGAGCCGCCCGAGACCACGAGAAAACGCGTCACCTCGTCGCCCCACCCCGGTGCGGCGAACGCCAGCCACGCGGCCGCCGCGAACCCCGCCGCCACGCCGGCGGTGAACCCCTCGCCGTTGAACCGCGCCCAGAACCAGCGCAGCGCAAACGGCACGAGGAACGCCGGGAACAGCAGCATCACGATGCCCACCCAGATGCCGAGCACGCTCATCCCCAGCCCGAAGGTCAGCCAGATCCCGAGCCCGACCAGCGCCGCCGAGGCGCCATAGCCGGCCCAGGCGACCGTCCGCGCCCCGGCCCGCGGCCACAGCGGCAGGAACAGGTCGCGCACGACGTACGACGCGCCCGCGTTGATCGTGCTGTCGAACGTCGACATCGCCGCCGCCATCATCGCCGCGATCACCAGGCCGCGCACGCCGGCCGGGAAGAACCCGGTCTGCAGCACGCGGGGCAGGACGGCCTCCGCGTCCTCGAGCGTGCGCACATCGATCCCCGCCGCGATCGCGAGGATCGCGAACCCGAGCACCATCGGCCACCGCACCGCGAAGAGCACCGTCCAGAGCATGCCGATCTTCCGACAATCCGCCTCGCTGCGGGCGGCATAGAACCGCTGCGCCATGTACGCCGAGCCGCCGCTCCCGCCGAGCCCCTCGAGCACGCCCTTCCCGGCCCACACGGCCAGGAACAACCAGAACGGCTCGTACGGCTGCAGCCCGGGATGCGCGAGGAACGGCAGCAGCCGGTTGAGCGTCGCGCCCGGCCACGCGGCCAGCAGCTCCGGGGAGACCTGCGCCGCCGCCGTGACCGCCACATACACCGCCCCCGCGCCGATGATCACGGCCTGCACGACGTCCGTCCAGATCACCCCGTAGAGCCCGCCCGCCAGCGTGTATCCGAATGCCACCGCCGCCATGCCGATCGTGCACTGCGCCGGGGTGAATGGCAGGAAGGCCGCGAGGAACCGGCCGCCGGCCGCCAGGAAGAACACGATCATCGCCACCGTGATCACGACATACGTCGCCGCCGCGGTCGCGCGGGCCAGCCGACCGCCGCGGCCCTCCCCGAACCGCAGCAGCATCCACTCGGCCGTCGTCATCACGCCCGAGCGCCGGTGCCATTTGCCCATGAACGCGAGAAACACCGCGATCGGCAGCACCACGCCGCCGCGGAACTCGATGAAGAAGCCCTGCAGGCCGTACACGGTGATGAGCGTCACCACCGTCATCGTGCCGGCCACGTCGAGGTTGCTCGCCATGCCGGAACACCCGAGCGCCCACCACGGCAGCTCGCGCCCGGCCAGAAAATACGCCTCGGCGCCGCCCGCCGCGCGCCGCGCGAGCCACAGGCCGGCGAGCAGCACCGCGGCGAAGTAGCCGCCAAGGACCGCGTAGTCGAGGGCCGTCATCGCCGGAGGCGCCGTCGTGTCACCCGCGGTGCGCGGGGGCCCGCTCCAGCGGCTCCAGCGGCGGGCGGGTCTCCGTCTTGCGCGCGAAGTGCTCGCCCAGGGAGAGGCCCCCGCCCTGCGCCGGCCGGCGCAGCACGATCCGCTGGAAGAAGATGCTGTTCGGCAGCTGCACCAGCCTTCCGTCGGGCGCCTCGAGGGTGGTGAAAAACAGCCCGAGGTCGGTCACCCGCCCGCGGACCGGATCCGGCACCAGCTCGAGCTCGTCGCCCACGCAGAACGGCCGGATCGAGATCAGCAGCAACGAGCAGAGCGCGTTGCTCAACGTGCTCCACACCGCGACGAATCCCACGCCGATCAGCGCGAGCAGCCCGCCGAGCATCGCGAAGAAATCCACCGAGAAGTAGTGGTCCGCGAGCACGCTCACCACCACGACGAGCACCAGCGCGCGGCCGACGACCACCAGCGGGTGTAGCGACAGTGTGGAGGCGTGCATCCGCGAGGCCAGCCAGCGAACCCCGCGGCCGACCAGGCGCAGCGCGACCAGCGCCACCACGAGCACGACGAGAACGAACAGGGCCTCGCGCACCACCGCGGCGAGCTCGGGCGGGAGGGTCTTGAGGTACTCAGTCACTGTCGTTCCAGGGTTCGTCCCATTCGTGGTCGGCGAGCGAGAAGGCGGGCGTGGAACGCGACTCCGCCAGCGCCGCGATCTGCTGGGCGATCCCCGTCCAGGTGAAGAGGCTGCGCGCCTTGTGCGCCCCCATGCGGGCGAGACGCGCGCGCAGCCGCGGGTGCCGGAACGGCTTCATCATCGTGATGCCGAGGTCCTCCGCGTCGAACGGGTCGGCGAAGAGCGCGTGCCGGCCGTAGGTCACCGCGCGGAACAGGCCGCCGTGCTCCGTGAGCACCGTCGGGCAGCCCGAGGCCATCGCATCGATCGCCGTCATCCCGAACGGCTCGTAGCGGCTGCACAGGACAAACTGGTCCGCGGCGCGGTAGTAGTCGGCGAGCTCGGCGTCGGGGATGAAGTTTCCGAAGGTGATCCGCGGCTCCAGTTGCAGCTCCACGGCGATCGCGCGCAACTCGTCCAGGATGGACTGTTCGCGCTCGTTGAGGTTCTCGCCGCCGATCGCGAGGTGCAGCCGCGCCTCCGGCACGCGCGAGGCGGTGACCGCGAAGGCGCGCAACAGCAGGTCGTAGCCCTTGTTGCGCGCGAGGCGGCCGAGCGCGAGCACGGTCGGCCCGCGGAACCCGAGCCGCCGGCGGATCGACTGCCGGCTCGACTCGCTCACCGGGAAGAAGCGCGCGTCGTCGTAGCCGGGCGGCACCATCTTCATCCGCTCCGCGGGCACATCGTAGTCGGCGGCCAACAGGTCCATCTGCTCCGGAGTCGTCGCGATCACCATGTCCGCGGAGACGTAGATCGCCGTCTCCTCCCGGATGCGCACGTCGAAGTTGTAGCCGGCGAGATCGACGGCGCTCGCGCCCTCGGCCATCTGCTTCTTCTTCCACGAGCCGAGCGAGTGCGGGGTGTGCAGGTGCGGCGTGTCGAGCACGTCGGCGAGATGCTGCCCGGCGAGACCGGCGTCCCAGTAGTGCGAGTTGATGAAAGTGTAGGCCCAACCCTCGTCGCGGATGATCCGCAGCGCGTTCTCGCACCACTCCGGGATGCAGCGATGCAGGTCCTCCTTGCGGATGAAGGCGGGGCCGCCGCAGGGCGCGCGCCGCAGCGTGACCCCGGGGGCGACCTCCTCGGTCGCGGGCTGGTCGGCGAACTGCCGGGTCCAGATGTCGACCTCGTAGCCGAGGGCCGCGAACTTCTTCGACAACTCGAGCACGTAGACGACCTGGCCGCCGGTGTCGGCGGCGCCGAGGGGCGGGTTCGCCGCGACGTAGCCATGGGTCGAAATCATGGCGATCCGGCGCACCGTCGGTTTCTTGCCGCCGGAGCGGGAGCTGCGTTTCGGGCGATTGGGTGTCCCTGCGTTCTTCACGCCGCAGAGTTCCGCCGCCTTCGCGCCCCGGACAAGCGGCAAGCATTCGTTTTTGTTTGGGCCCACCAAACCGGTGCTTATAGCTCGCGCCATGGAAATGCACCAACTGCGCTACTTCGAGGCGGTCGCGCGCTGCGGGAGCATGATGGCGGCGGCGGCGAGCTGCCATGTCTCCCAGCCCGCGCTCTCGGTGCAGATCCGCAAGCTTGAGGAGGAGATCGGCACGCCGCTGCTGGTGCGGGAGGCGCGCGGGGTCTCGCTCACCCCCGCGGGCGCCCGCACGCTCGCCTCCGCGCGCCGCATCCTCCGCGAGACGGAACAGCTCCGCGTCGACGCCCGCCAGCGCTGCTTCCGCGACCGGCCGGTCGTGCGCATCGCCGTGCAGTCCTACGTGGCCACGGAGCTGCTGCCGCGGCTGAAGGGCATGCCGTCGCTGGCGGGCGACAGCTCGGTGCAGCTGCAGTTCCGGGAGCGTGCACCGCAGGCGGTGGTCGATTCGGTGGCCAGCGGGGGCTCGGACCTGGGGCTGCTCGACCTGGGCGGCGCGGTCGCCGGCACGCTGCACACCGAGCCGTTCGCGCAGATTCCCTATGCCTGTTTCTGTCGCGCCGACCACCCGTTCGCGAGCCGCCGGGCGGTCCGTCTCTCCCAGCTGCTGGGCGAGCCGTTGTTGCTTTTCGAGCACAGCCCACGGCTCCAGGAGCGGCTGCAGCAGCTCGCCCTCGAGCGCAACCACGAGTTCGCGCCGCCGTTCTCGAGCGAGCAGGCGAACACGTTGTTCGAGTTCGTCGCCCAAGGGGCGGGGGTGTCGGTGCTCCCGGCCTCGTTTGCGGCGCGGGCGAGACGCCGGCGTGTCGCCATGCGCCCGCTGGCGGATTTCGCCGAGAAGGTCGTGATCGGGGCGGTGTTCAACCCCGGAGCCCCCCTGTCCGCCGCGGCGCAGAATGTGCTCGAGCTCCTCCGCGGTCTCACCACCGGATGGAACCGCACGGAGGTCCGTGCCGTCTGAGCCCGGGGCCTCCGCCGGACGCCCGCCCGCCGCCGCTGAGCACACCGCCGCCGCCATGACTCCGCCCCTCTCCGCCGCCGCCCTCGTCGTGATCGATGTCCAGTGCGGCTGGTATCTCGCGAGCCCCGGTCCCCACGATGCCGCCGGCACCCTGGCCCGGATCAACCTGCTGATCGACCGCGCCCGCGCCGCGGGTCGGCCGGTGCTCTTCATCCAACATGCCGAGCCGCCGGAGTACACGCCCGGGACCGCCGGCTGGGAACTGCACCCCGCCCTGCACCGCCGGCCGGAGGACCGGGTGATCGGCAAGTCCGCGTGCGACGCCTTCCTGGGCACGGAGCTCGACGCCGAACTTCGTAACCACGGCGTGGAGACTCTGGTCGTCTGCGGAGCCGCCACGGAGTTCTGCGTCGACACGACGGTCCGGAGCGCGGCAAGCCACGGTTTCCGCGTGGTCGTGCCGGCCGACGCCCATGCGACCAAGGACCGGCCGGTCCTCTCCGCCTCGCAGATCATCGCCCACCACAACTGGGTGTGGGCGGAGTTCTCCGCCCCGCACCCGGTCACGGTGGTGCCGGCGGCCGGGATCTCGTTCCGCTGAGGCCGCCCGCGGGGGCGGCAGGTCGCGGCCGGGAGCGTGTCCGGCCGCGCCGACGACGTGATCACGCCACCGGGCGCGCTCAGCTGCGCCGACAGCGCAAGCGCGCTGCGCCGCTGCCGAACAGCAACGCAGCAAAGCCCAGCCCGAGCGCACCGCCACCGCCGCCACCCGAGGAGGAGCCACCGCCGGTGCCGCCACCGGGGGTGGAGCCGCCACCGGTGCCGGTGGCCGGCGCGAGCGTCACCACGAACGGCGAGCTGACGATCGATTCGCCCGAAGCCTGCGCCAACACGACCGTGTACGTGCCCGCACGGGTGGCGTCCATGGTCGCCGTGAAAGTCGCCGCGGTCTGTCCGGCCACTTCGGCGTTGTTGAACCGCCACTGGTACGCGGTCGCCGTCACGCCGCTGGCGGACCCGGTGAGGGTCAGGGGCGAGCCGGCGGCGACGGAGGTCGACCCGGTGATCGACGCGGAACCGGGAGCCGTCTCCGCGTAGCCCACGCCGGCGTTGTTGCCCGCACCGCTGACGACGCGCTCCGCGACGGCCGCCGCGGGCCGCAGCGCGTAGGAGTAGGCGGGGACGAACACGGCATCGGTCCCCGCGTCCGGAGCCGCCCCGGTGCACCCGGTGAAGACATTGCCGAGCGCGCGGATCAGGCCACCGGCGAGCGCGGTGTCGGACTGCCGCCGGAGAAGCGGATCCTTCACCCCCTCATAGAGGTTCTGCTCGGCCAGAAGCTGGGTCTGGTTGTCGGCCACGGTGCCGGAGGTGTTCCCCTCGGCCTCGATGAAGTTGTTGTAGAAATGGACGTGGCCGTGCACGGCGAGCGGCATGCGCTGGTCGATGTGGGTCGTCCACCAGTTGTGGTGCAGCGTGACCTTCAGCGGCTGGGTCTCCGCCCCGGGCGCGCCGATCAGCACACTGTAGCGATGGGGCAGGCTCGCCGCGCTCGCTGCGAACTCGCACCAGGAGATGGTGACGTTGCCGGCGCCGTTGCTGATCCGGATCTGGTGGTCGGCGCTGTCGAGGAAGGTGCAGCGCGTGACAAAGACATCGCGCCCGCCGGCGATCTCGAGCGCGTTGCCCGCCGCGCTGGCGAGGTTGAGCCCGCGCAGCACCACCTTCGAGACACCGCTGCCGACCCGCACCGTGCCGAGCAGCGCGGCCGCGGAATCGGCGCCCTGCAGCGTGGTGTCCGAGGCGAGCTCGAGCGTGCCGATGTCGAGGGAGCCGACGACGGTGATCACGCGGGCACCCGTGCCC
>JAEZSJ010000277.1 GCA_023443985.1 Verrucomicrobiota bacterium
ATCGAGGACGAGGACTACAACCGGCTCGCCCTCGGCCACGCGCTCCGCGCGCTGGGCTACGAGATCGACTGGGCCGTCGACGGCGCCTCCGCCCTCCAGCTCGCCCGACGCCAGGCCTACGACCTCATCCTCACCGACTGGCGACTGCCCGACATCGACGGCGACGAGCTCTGTCGCCAGCTCGTGGCGGTGCTCGCGCCGCCACGGCCCCCGATCGTCGCCGTCACCGCGTACTCCTCCGCGGAGAAGCTCGCGGCCGCCCGCGCCGCCGGCATGGCCGGCTTTGTCACCAAACCGATCACACGCGAGAAGCTCGAGCAGCTGATCCGCAATCTGGACACCGGGCCCCAGCCGCGACCGGCCGCCGATGTCAGCCGCCCCGCCGCGCCGCTCCCGGCCCTGGCGTTGCTGGGCGACCTCGCCCCGACCCTCGCGAGGCTCTCCGCCGACCTTGCCGCCGGTTGGCAGCAGGCCGAAGCCCAGACCCGCCTGCGCGACCCGCGTTCCGGCCGCGCCGCGCACGCCCTCCGCTCGCTGTTGCTCCTCGCGGGGGAGACCGACCTCGCCGAGCAGTTCGGGCTGCTCGAGACCGCCGTCGGCCACGGCGACTGGGAGACCGCCGACCGGTTGCTGCCGTTCCTCGCCGAGGAGATCCGCGCCGCCCGCGAGCGGCTCGCCTCCGCACGCTGAGCCCCGGGGTCAGCGGTACTCGCGCCGCGCCTCGAGGGCGCTCTTCAGCGTCACCGAGTCGGCGTACAACACCCCGGCACCGCTCGGCAGCCCGAACCCGATCCGCGAGATCTTCACCGCCCCGCCGGCGGGGATCTTCTCGGTGATGAAATGGCACGTCGCCTCGCCCTCGATGTCGTTGGAGAGCGCGAGTATCAGCTCCCGGATCTCGCCACCCTGCAGTCGGCGCACCAGCGCGCCGAGGTTCAGCTGTTCCGGGCCGACCCCGTGGATCGGCGACAGCTTGCCGTGCAGGACGTGATAACGCCCCCGATACGCGCCGCTGCGCTCGAGCGCGACCAGGTCGGGCACCTGTTCGACCACGCAGACCACCTCCGCCTCGCGTTTCGGATCCGCGCACACCGCGCACCGCTCGCCCTCGGCGAGGTTGCCGCACACCGCGCAGCGACCCACCGCCTGCGCGGCCGCCTCGAGCGCCGCCACGATCTGGGGGAGCCGCTCCGGCCGCTCGACGAGCAGGTGCAGCGCGATGCGTTCGGCCGAGCGATAGCCCAGCCCCGGCAACTGCTTGAGCTGCTTCTGCAGCGCCTCAAACGCGGGAGTCATGGATGAAACCTAAGGCAGGGTTCAGCGTTCAGAGTCCGGAGTTCAGGGGTCGGAGTTCGGAGCGAGACCGATGAAACACAACGTCGGAGATCAGTCCCGAGTCGCTCGCCTCCTACCCGAAACCCGGAACACCGAACCCGCAACCCGCATGTTCTGAACGCGTCCGCGCTCAGAACATGCCCGGCATCTGGAAGGCCGCGGTCACCTTCTGCATCTCGGATTCGTTGAGCGCCTTCGCCTTGGCGGCCGCCTCCTGCACGGCACCGAGCACCGTCTCCGCGACGACCTTCGCGTCCTCCTTCAGAAACTCGGGGTCGAGCTCCAGCGTGACGAACTTGCCCTGGCCGTTCACCTTGATCTTCACGGCGCCGCCACCGCTCGAGACCTCGATCTCCTTCTTCTCGAGTTCCTGCTGAAGCACTTCGATCTGCTTCTGCATCTTCGCCGCCTGTTTCAACATCTTGCCGAGTCCAGCCATGGTACGAAATGGGTTAGGGTTTTGGCCCGCGAGGCTTGGCCCGCCCGATCCCGATGCAACGGAAAACTCCGGCCCGCCGCCGCGACCACACCAGCCGGGCGCAGCGCCCCCGCCCGGCCCGCCGTCGCGCCCGCGCTCACCACTTCACCATCCACGGGCCCCAGCGCAGTCCCGACTCGACCGGTTGCGCCGGCGCCAGCGAAAGATCATAGCGGATCTGCCGGCCGCCGTCCCAGCGGGCCCGCGCGCAATTGAACCCCAGGCTCTCGTAGAGCCCGACCGCCGCCGCGTGGCGTTCGTTGGTGTCGAGCGAGAGCCCCTCGCAACCTGCCGCACGAGCCTCGCGGATCGCGTGCGCGACCAGTTCCCGCCCCAGCCCGCGCCCGCGCGCCGGTTCGAGCACGAAGAGGTCCTCGAGCACCGCCGCCCCGCCCGCGGCCCACAACGAGAAACAACGCCGCTGCAACGCGTATCCGAGCAATGCCGGGCCCTGCGCCGCCACGCCGATCGTCACCGCCGGGTCGCGCAGCAGACGCTCGAGGCGCCGCTCGATCTCGCCGCGAGTCGGCCGCTCCTTCCCGAGCAGATTACGGAACGCCACCACCAGGTGCGCGATCTCCGGCAGATCGCGGGGCCCGGCACAGCGGATGATGCGCTGATCTTTCATGCCCCTCTCAACGACCGCCGCCACCACCGGTTCAAGGGAGCGGATCGAAGTTCCTGCGACGCCGCGGCCCCCAACCGCTCCCACGGGCGTCGCGCCGTACCCGTCGCTTCCCCTTGGCGCGCCACGGTGTCGCGCCCCGTTCGCGACGTGCCTCCTCGCGGTGGGTTCCGCCCGGAGCGCACCACCGCGGCCGAGCTCCGCGCGCGCGCAAAATCTCCTGTATTCGTCCGCCGGCACTTGCCCCGCCGCCCCGCGCCGCCCCACACTCCGGTCGCCCGCCTCCACCACCCGGTCCGACCATGTTCCACGCCCTCAAAGACCTCGTCCATTCCCTCGCCGCCGAACGCGGTCTCTCCGCCCCCCCCTGGCTCGTCGACACCGTCCAGATCACCGTCCTGGTCCTCCTCGCCGGCGCCGCCAACTGGGTGGCCAAGAAGATCATCCTCCGCTCCGTCGTCGCGCTCGTCCGGCGCACCCACGCCAAGTGGGACGACGCCTTCCTGCGGACCGGCGTCTTCTCCCGGCTCTCCCACATCGCCCCCGCGCTCGTGGTCGACGCCTTCGGCGCCGATGTCTTCGGCCACTCCCCCGAGTCGCTCGCGGCCGTGGGCTCCGCCGTCAACATCTACCTCATCGCCATCGGCGCGGCCGTCATCTGCGCCTTCCTCAACGCCCTCACCGAGATCGCCCACGTCGGCCCCGCCGCCGGCCGTGTCCCCGTGAAGGGCTTCGCCCAGGCCGGCAAGCTCCTCACCTTCCTCGTCGCCGGCATCTTCATCCTCTCCAACCTCCTCGGCAAAAGCCCCGTCTACCTGCTCTCCGGTCTGGGCGCCCTCACCGCCGTCCTGTTGTTGGTTTTTCGCGACGCCCTCCTCGGCTTCACCGCCGGGATCATGCTCTCGGCGAACAACATGGTCCGCATCGGCGACTGGATCGAGATGCCCAAGGCCGGCGCCGACGGCGACGTGGTCGACGTCACCCTCACCACCGTGAAGGTCCAGAATTGGGATAAGACCATCACCGCCATCCCCGCCTACTCGCTCATCTCCGAATCGTTCAAGAACTGGCGCGGCATGCAGGAGTCCGGCGGCCGCCGCATCAAGCGCGCGCTCCGCATCGACATGCACAGCGCCCGCTTCGCCGATGAGGCCATGATCGAGCACTGGCGCCGCATCGCAATCCTGCGCCCCTACCTCGAGGGCAAGCTCGCCGAGCTGGCCGCCGCCAACCTCGAGTCCGCCGACGCCGACCTCTCCGTCCTGGCCAACGGCCGCCGTCTCACCAATCTGGGCACCTTCCGCGCCTACTGCGTCGCCTACCTGCGCCGCCACCCCCGGATCCACCAGGAGATGACCTTCCTCGTGCGCCAGCTCGAGCCCGACGAACACGGCATCCCCCTCGAGCTCTACGTCTTCACCAACGACACCGCCTGGGCCAACTACGAGGCGATCCAGGCCGACATCTTCGACCACCTGCTCGCCGTGCTGCCCGAGTTCGGCCTGCGCACCTACCAGGCGCCCAGCGGCCGCGACATCGAGATGCTCGCCGGCACCCCGCGTTTCCACGCCACGGGCGCCCGCGCTCCGGCGCCCGCCAGCGACGGGGTTCAGGCCCCGCCCGCCAGGAGCGGCCCGTAACCCGCTCGAAAATCCGGATACTCCGGCCTCCAACCGAGCAGCGCGCGGATCTTCTCCGTCGCGATGATCCGGTCCGGCGCCCGCCGCCGGCCGCCCGTCCCCCCTTCCGCCAGGCGATTGTCACCATACTTCGGAGTCGCCACGCCCAGCCGCTCCGCCAACCAGGCCGCCACCTCGGCACGCGGCACGGCGGCCCCGTCGCTCACGTTGAAGATCTCGTCGCGCACCACAGGCGCCGCCTCCAGGCAGGCCCACACCGCGCCGCACGCGTCGTCGCGGTGGATGAGGTTCAGGTGATGGTCCGGATCGCCGCGCAGCAACGCCGCGCCACGGCGTAGTTCGTCGAGCATCCCGTGGCGCCCGGGCCCATAGATCCCCGCCAGCCGCAGGACGAACCACCGCCAGCCGGCCGCGTCCGCCCCCTCCGCCAGCCGGAGCTCCGCCTCGCGCAGCAGCGCGCCGGTCCCCTCGACCGTCCCGGCCGGAGCCTCCTCCGTCACCTGCGCGCCACCACCTTGTGGGTACACGCCGGTGCTGCTCGTGTAGACGACGGTGCCACCTCGGGGCTGCCCGGCCAGCCAGCGGCCGATCGAGCGCATGCCCTCCACATAGCTGTGCCGGTAGGCCGCCATCCCGCCGCCACCCGCGCTCACGCAGTTCACCACCGCCGTGAAAGGACCGGCCGCCACCGCATGCCAGGCGTCGCCCGCCAGGTCGGCCTCGATCACCTGCGCGCACCCGGCCGCGCGCAGGCGCGCCGCCTTCTCCGCGTTCCGGGTCAGGGCGGCCACGCGCGCGCCCCGGGCGAGCGCCTCGCGCACGACTTCCCCGCCGACATAGCCCGCGCCGAGCACGAGCAGGGAACGACCGGACCAGTTCGCACGCGGCGTCTCGTTCATGCGCGCGACACAAACGCCGTTGCGGCGCCGGCCAAGTCTTTTACCGTGCGCCCCATGAGCCAGCCGCCTTCCGTTCTCGCCGTCCTCATGCCGGGCTTCGAGGAGATCGAGGCCACCACCCCGATCGACCTGCTGCGGCGCGCGGGTGTGCGCGTGGTGGTCGCCTCCCTCGGGGCCGACCTCGCCGTGGTCGGGCGCTCGAACCTCACGCTCGTCGCCGAGACCACGCTCGCCGCCGCGGCCCAGCTGTCCTTCGACCTGCTCTTCCTGCCCGGCGGCCCGGGAGTGAAGAACCTGCGTGCCGACCCGCGTCTCGTTCCCCTCCTGCGCAGACAGGTCGAGGCGGGCGGCCGCGTCGCGGCGATCTGCGCCGCGCCCCTGGTGCTGCACGATGCCGGCCTGCTCGCGGGCCGCCGCTACACCGCCTTCCCGAGCACCGCCGACGAGCTGCCCGCCATCCTCCCTGACGAACGCGTGGTCGAGGACGGTCCGATCATCACCTCGCGCGGGGCAGGTACGGCGTTGGATCTTGGTTACGCCCTCATCGCACGCCTCCTCTCGCCGGAGAAGGCCGTCGAGATCCGGCGGCAGATCTGCGCCTGAACCGCGACGAGGCGGCCGAACCCCGCGGGGACGCGAGAGGAGGGCCGGCGCGTTCGTAAGCAGGCGGTAAACCTCGCTGGCGCCGCCGGCAGGGCGTGCCCGGCGCCCAACTTCACTCTCGCCCCGGCCGGGGCCGCCGCCTGCAATCCGAGGGACGGTCCCCCCATGGCGATCATCCGCATCCTGATCGGTTCACATCTCTGCACCGCCACCCGCGCCCGGCGCGAGGCCCGAGCGCTCGTCGAAGCCGGGCACGACGTCACCATCCAGGGCGTCTGGCACGATCCCAGGCTCATCGCGCGGGACGAGACGATGCTGCTCAAGGCACCGTACCATTTCGTGCCCGTGGTGAACCTGCGGAAGCACGGGTTCATGCCCCGCCTCCGCCGCCGGCTGGGCGCCGCACGCTGGCGCCTGCTCCACCGGTTCTCCCCGGCGGGCCTGGGCTACGGTGTGCGCGAGCACCTGCGCGAAGCGCGTGCCGCCTCCGCGCACCTCACGATCGCCCACTCCGTCGACACCCTTTGGCCGGTGTGGCGGCTCGCCGCCGAGGGGCACCGGGTCGGCATCGACTTCGAGAACTGGTTCTCGGAGGTCGTGCGCCCCGAGGACTCCCGCCGGCTGCCGGTCGAGGCGATCCGCGACATGGAGCGCAACCTCCTGCGCGTCGCGCGCTACCGGCTCGCGCCGACCCGCGCGATGGCCCGCGCGCTCGGCGAGTTCGCCGCGGTGGAGCCGCCGCACTGCATCTACAACGTCTTCCCCCTCGCCGAGCTGCACGCGCCCGCGCCGCCGGCCGCCGACCGCCGCAACTCCCGCGTGCCCTCGCTCCACTGGTTCTCCACCCAGATCGAGCCCGGCCGCGGCCTGCGCGCGCTCTTCGGCGCGCTCCCGCACATCCAATACCCGGTCGAGGTGCACCTGCGCGGCGAACTCGGCCGGCGCGAGCGCGCGTGGTTCGCCGACAATGTCCCCGACGGCTGGCGACAGCGCATCGTGCTCCACCCCACCGTCCACAACAGCGAGCTGCTGCCGCGCATCGCCAGCCACGACATCGGCCTCGCGCTCGAGTCCGGCGCCACCCGCGGCCGCGACCTCACGGTCGCGAAGAAGACCTTCCACTACATGCTGGCCGGGCTGGCCGTCGTCGCCTCCGACACCACCGGCCACCAGGAGATCGCCGACTCCACGCTCGGCGCGATCAAGCTCGTGCCGCCGGACAACCCCGGGGCGCTCGCCGCCGCGATCGACTCCTGGCTGGCGTTCCCCGAGCACCTCAAGCTCGCCCGCAAGGCCGCCGTCCGCGCGACCAAGGAGCTCTACTGCTGGGAGCGCGTCCGCGAACACCTCCTCGACGAAGCCGCGCTCGCCCTCGCCGACTGACCGCCGGGCGTTTGCCTCGCGCCGCTCCCCCGCCAGTGTTGTCCGCCTCCGGATGCGCATCCTCCACGTCGCCCCTCGCCAGACCGCCCGCACCTTCCCGCGCGACTCCGTTGTGCAGGCGCTCGCCGCCGCGCAAGCGCGGCTCAACGGCGGCATGGTCCAGCTCGTGGCCGCGGCGCCGGTGTCGAGCCAGCGCTCCGAGGGCGAACTGGAGGAACGCCTCTTCGCCCTCGACCGCCCGGGCTGGCTCGGCCGTGCGCGCGCCCTGCGCCGCCACCTCCTCAACCGTCCGACCGAGGTCGTCCACGCCCACTGCATCGGGCAACGGGCGCTGCACTACGCGCGGCTTGCCGCCGAGCGCCACGGCGCCCCGCTGGTGATCTCGCCCGCCGGGCTGCTCGGCCTCGGCGCGGGGGAGCGGCTCCGCTTGCGCTGCGCCTGGCAACGTCTCGTCGTCCACGCCCAGGCGCTTGAATACGCAGCCGGTTGGCATGCCACCAGCGCCGAGGAGGCCGCGGCGATCCAGGCGGCCGGTTTCCCCCAACCGATCTGCATCGCCCCGCCGGGCGTGGCGGCGCCCGCCGCCGTCGAGCTCGCCGAAGCTCGCGCCTGGTGGCGCGAGCGGCTCCCGGCGCTCGGCGACCATCCGGTCGCGCTGTGCGGCCCCACCGCCCGCTCTTCCGCCGCGCAGCGCGCGCTCGCACTCTGGGCGGAATGCGCCACGGGCGACTGGCGGCTGCTGATCGTCGCTGAGAACTCCCGACAAGCCGGCCGCCTGGCCCGCCTCGCCGCACGCCTGGGCATCGCCGACCGCGTGCTGGTCGCGCCGCCTGGCGAAAAACCGCCGCACGCCGTCGCCACGGTCCTCCTGGCCCTGGGGGCATCCCGCTGTCCGATCCGCCCGGTCGCGGAGGCGCTCGCCGCCGGCCTGCCGGTGTTGGCGCTCGACGAACTGCCCTGGACACGGCTGGAGAACGACCAGGCGGGCTGGTGCGTGCCGCAAGCCCGGCTGCGACCTGCGGTCGAACGGCTGCTGGCCATGGCGCCCGAAGTCCTCTCCGCCCTCGGGCGCAATGCCCGCGAGCTCGCCTCCCGCGAGTTCGACTGGAGCCGCTCCGCCGGTCAGCTGCTCGCGTTCTATCGCAACCTGCGGACGTGATCCGGCTCTTCGCTCCGGTTGCCTTGCGCGGCCCGGCCGCCATGCTGAGGCCCGCCTCGCCACGATCCAGCATGCCTCACTACGATTTCCTCGCCCTCGGCGGCGGCAGCGCCGGCTTCAACGCCGCCCGCGTCGCCCGCGACTTCTGCGAACGTGTCGCCATCGTCGATGGCGCCCCCGAGCTCGGCGGCCTCTGCATCCTGCGCGGCTGCATGCCGTCCAAGACGCTCCTTTACAGCGCCGAGGTGCTCCACCTCGCGCAGCACGGCGCGAAGTTCGGCCTCGCGGTCGACGGCGCCCGCGCCGACATGGCCGCGCTCCACGCCCGCAAACGCGCAGTGATCGGCGAGTTCGCCGCCTACCGCGAGAAGGCGATGACCTCGGGAAAGTTCACCGTGCACCGCGCCGCCGCGCGTTTCCGCGATCCACATACGCTGGAGCTCTCGACCGGCGAAACCCTCACCGCCGATCGCATCATCATCGCCACCGGCTCCCGCGTCGGCTGGCCTGCTGTGCCGGGACTCCGCGAATCCAAGCCGTGGACGAGCGACGACGTGCTCGAACTCGATTTCCTCCCCGCGAGCGTGATCGTGCTCGGCGGCGGCGTGGTCGCCTGCGAACTCGCCCAGCTCCTCCGCCGGCTCGGCTCGCACGTGGTCCAGATCCAGCGCTCGCCCCACGTCCTGCGCGAGTTCTCGCAGGAGGCCTCGGAGGTCGTCGCCCGCGTCTTCGCCGACGAGGGCATCGAGCTCCACACCGGCACGACGTTGCAACAAGTCCGCCGCACCGCCGATGGCTTCGAGGTCGAGTTTCTCCAGGACGGGAAACCGCTCGTCCGCCGCGCGCAGCATCTGCTCAACGCCCTCGGCCGCGAGCCGGACACCAGCGCGCTCGGCCTCCCCGCCGCCGGCGTCGCTTGCGATCCGGGCGGGCGTATTCGCATCAACCAGTGGCAGCAGACCTCGCAGCCGCACATCTACGCCGGCGGCGACTGCACGGGGCCGTTCGACATCGTGCACACCGCCGTCGCGCAGGGAGAACTCGCCGCGCGCCACAGCTTCGGCCGGCCTGGTCTCACGCCCGTCGACTACTCCGGTCTGGTCCAGGTGACCTTCACCGACCCGCAGGTCGCCGTCGTCGGCTGCACCGAGAAGCAACTGCTCGCTTCCGGCACCGCCTGCCGCGCCGCCAGCTACCCCTTCGACGACCACGGCAAGTCGATTCTCATGGAGGCGAAGTACGGCTTCGTGAAGGTCGTCGCCGATCCCGCAACCGGTCGTATCCTCGGCGCGGAGATCGTGGGCAAGGATGCCGGCGAGCTCATCCACATCTTCAGCGTCGCCGTGACGCTGCGCGCCACCGTGCGCGATCTGCTCCGCGCGCATTGGTACCACCCCACCCTCGCCGAGATCGTCACCTACCCGCTCGAGGAACTCGCCGAGTCCCTCCCGCCGGCCTGATCGGTTCCTTGGAGGGCGCCGCTCCGTCGGCGCCGTCGGAGCCGCGGCGGTGACGAAGCGTCGCCCTCCACCGATCGGCGCACTGCGCCTCACCGCCCAGCCTTTCGTCTGCCCGTGTAGCGGAACGCGTGAGCGTTTCGCACCGGTCCTCGGCCCCGTCTCCGCGAAGTTCTCACGAACTCCGCTGCCGCCGCATCCTCCGTTCCCCTTTTCCTGATTTCCACATTCCCCAATCTCCCGTCGTTTCTTCATCCCACAAACGTCTCGTCACCGCCCACCGCGTCCGCCTTTCATTCCGTCCTCAGCGCTCCGTCTTCCTTACCTTCGTTCTCTTCTGTCGTCCGCCTTCCGCCTTCCGCCTTTCGCCTTTCGCCTCCCGTCTCTCGCCCGCCTCCATGCCCGAACGCTCCGCCGCAACTCCGATTCCCTGCACGCCGCTCGCCTCCCTCGTGCCGGACTGCGCCTACGTAGGGGAGATCGCGGCGCCGTTCGCCACGCCGGAGTTCGCCCGCTGGCTCGTCGCGCTTCCGGCCACGTTCGCCGCGCGCGACGCCGACCTCGTCTATCGCCTCCGCAACAAGATCTACCGCATCGCCGATCCCGCCGCGCCCGCCGGCCCCGGGTTCTGCGTGAAGTCCTTCAAAGCCCCGCCGCTCCTGCGCTCGCTGGCCTACCGCCGCATCGGCACCAAAGCCGCCCGCTCCCACCGCTTCGCGCTCCACCTGCGTGCCCACGGCGCCGGCACGACCGACCCCGTCGCCTACTTCGAGCGCTGGTCCGGCTCGCGCCTGGTCGAGAGTTACCTCGTCACCCGTTTCCTGGAAAACAGCACCGATCTCTATTCCGAGATGTCGCGCCTCCTCCGCGAGGACCCCGACGCCGCCAAGTACATCGCGCTCCTCCGCTTCGCCGCCGACGCCGTCCGCCGGATGCACGACAGCGGCTACGTCCACAACGACCTCGGCGGCCAGAACCTCCTCCTGCGCCGCACCGGTGACGCCGCCTGGGCCGACCCGTGCTTCATCGACCTCAACCGCGGCGACCTCTGCCCCGCGCTCACGCTCCGCCAGCGCGCGCGCGACCTCGCCAAGCTCGAGTTCCCCTCGCACTTCCGCCGCATCTTCTTCCGGATCTATTTCAACGACGGCCCGATCCCGCGCGCCTTCGCCCGCTGGGAAGCCCTCCAGCGCCTGCGCATCACCTGGCACAACGAGAGCCGCAAGTACCGCCACCCCATCCGGCACCTCCTGCGCCACCGCAACAAGATCGTCTCCACCGGCCGCCCCGCCTACCGCGACACTTGGCTC
>JAEZSJ010000283.1 GCA_023443985.1 Verrucomicrobiota bacterium
CCCACGATCATGCCGGCGCCGAACGTCGCCGCGGAGATCTCCCACGCCTCCACGCGCGCCGCGGCCGTCGCCGGCAGGCCGAGCCGCGTGAGCCACACGGCCTTGAACGCCGAAACACCGCCCGCGAACCCCGCGACCATGCCGCCGCCGAGCTTGGCGATCGAGCGCTTCAGCAACCGCGGGTCGGTGAGCGCGCGCAGGATGTTCGCCACCGCGAAGCCGGAGGGGAACGCGAGCTGCATGCGGTCGACGACGACCGGCGTGTAGAGCATGCCCACGCCCACGCCGAGCATGCCGATCGAGAGCACGTACAGCACGAGCTTCCAGCTCGCCGGCTCGGGCAGGCCCATCCACGCCATCGCCTGGATCAGCACCACCATGCCGCACAGTCCCGCGACCGACGCCGCCATCGTCTGCATGTAGTTCGCGCCGTGTTTGCCGTCGGGGCCGTAGGGCAGGGTGACGGTGCTTCCGAGGATCCCGGCCAGCACCTGCCCGCCGACGAAGAAGCCGATGGAGAAGTTCATGAACGCCGCCGAGATTCCCCCGAGCGGGCCGAGGATCAGCAGCGCGACAATCGTCAGCAGCACATGATAACCGGGGGATCCGATCCGGGGCAGCCAGCGCGGCGCCGCGGACCGAGGGGCGGAAGAGTCGGGCATGGCCGTGGAGCGTAACAGCGGCCCGCCGGTCTGGGCCAAGCTGATTTCATGAGCCCTGCACCTCTGCGCGCTTGTCGCCGGCCGCTGGCGACGGCAGCGTCGGCCCATGGCATACCCCGTCCGCTTTCTCGTCCTGCCGGCTCTGCTCGCGCTCGCGGGTTGCGCGACCAATCCCGGTCCCCCCGCGCTGTCCGCCGCCGCTCCGGCGTCAGCGACCGCGACGAAGCCGAAGCCGCAGCTTCTCGACCAAGACCGCCTGCGCGAGGCGCAGATGCTCAAGGACGAGGGGCGCTTGCTCGAGGCGGTGGCGATCTACGAGGAGCAGGCGAAACTTCAGCCGGAGAACGCATGGCTGGCGGCGGCGCAGGCGCAGCTTCTGGAGCTGCAGTCGCGACTGGAAGCGGACCCGGCGCGGGCGAAGGCGCTGGCCAAACGCGCCCGCTCCCTTGCCGAGCAGGCGGAGCAACTCGGCACCAGCGATCCACTCACCCCGCTGATCCTCCAGAGCATCCAGCCCGACGGCAGCCGGAGGGCGCTGAAGGCGGGCGATTTCTCGAAGCACGAGGAGGCCGACCGCCTGATCCGCGAGGGCGAGCAGGCCTTCGGTCGGCACGAGTTCGCGAAGGCGCGCGAGTGTTACCAACGCGCGGCCGAGCTCGAGCCGACGAACTACATGGCGACGTTGTGGACCGGTGACGCGTACTTCGCCGCGCGCGAGCTAGAGCCGGCGTGCGCCTGGTTTCGCAAGGCGATCGCGCTCGAGCCCGACAACGAGACGGCGCACCGCTATCTGGCCGATGCGCTCGCGAAGCTCGGGCGACGTGAGGAAGCGCTGAACGAGCACATCGCCGCGGTGCTCTGCGAGCCGTACCAGCGCGTCACGCGCCAGCATTTCACGGCGGAGTTGCGCGCGGTGGCCGAGGCGAGGGGGCGCGTGGTCCCGCGGTTCCAGACGGGCCAATACTCCGTCGACATCGCCAAGAAGGAGATCGGGATCTCCTCCGAAGCCGAGACCCACGAAGCGGTGTACGCGTTGGCCTGCGCGACGTGGCGGCTCGACAAATTCGCGGCGCAGTTTCCGCAGGAAAAGGTAGCGCGCCGGAGTTTGCCGGAGGAAATCGCCGGACTGGAGCTATTGGTCGCCACCGGTGAGCCGAAGAAAGAAGCGGAGTCTCCCGAGGCGGATCCGAAGCAGAAAGCGGAAGACGAGAAGTGGCAGCCGATCATCGCCGCCCTCGCGGCGTTCAAACGCGAGGGTCTGCTCGAGGCCTACGCGTTGCTGGAGCGCGTCGACGAAGAACTCGCCCGGGACTACGCGGCCTATCGCGCCGAGCACCGCGACAAGCTGGAGCGCTACATTCGCGTTTACTGGTGCGGCTTCGATTGAGCGGTGCCGTCGCAGGCTGGTTTCCGGTGTAGGCCACATCGGTGACATGGTTGAATCATGACAGAGCCGGCGAACGAACGAACCGGGGCGGCGACCTGACCTACAGAAGACACCCGGCGCGAGAAATTGAGGTGGCTCTGCGAGCGCGCCGAACCGCGCTCTTGGGAGTTGTGCGCGTGAAGCCGGAATGTTCTGCTGGACCAAAACGTCCACGCGCCCCCACCCATGCAACCTTCGCAAGACTCCTCCGGTCGCCTCCTGCTCAGCGGCAACGAAGCCGTCGCCCTCGCCGCGCTCCATTGCGGTGTCGCCCTCGGCACCGGTTATCCGGGCACCCCCTCGACCGAGGTCCTCGAGACCTTCAGCGCGCTCGGCGGCCGGGCCCAGTGGGCGCCGAACGAGAAGGTCGCGGCCGAGGTCGCCCTGGGCGCCGCCTTTGCCAGGGCGCGGGTGCTCTGCACGATGAAACATGTCGGTCTCAACGTCGCGGCCGACGTGCTCTTCACGATGACCTACTCGGGCGTCGACGGCGGGTATGTGCTGCTCGTGGCCGACGATCCGGGCATGGCCTCCTCGCAGAACGAGCAGGACAGCCGCCGCTACGCCGAAGCCGCGGTCGCGCCGATGTTCGAGCCCGCCGACTCGCAGGACGCCTACGACCTGCTGAAGGTGGCGTTTGAGACCAGCCAGCGCTGGCAGATTCCGGTGATCTTCCGGATGACCACGCGCGTCTGCCACTCGAAGTCGCCGGTGAAACCGCGTTTCGCGCTCGGGGCGAAGCTCACGCCCGCCGACACCGGCGCGCCGACCCCCGAGTTCGTCCGCAACATCCCGCAGCGCGTGATGGTGCCCGGCCACGCCAAGCCGGCCGGCCGTCGCCTGCGCGCGAAGATGGCCGAGCTCGAGACCTGGAACAACACCACCGGCCCGCAGCGCGTCGAGCGCCATGGCGACGAGCTCGGCATCATCGTGGCCGGCATCTCCTTCCACCACGCCCGCGAGGCCGCGCCGGAGGCGAGCATCCTGAAACTGGGGATGACGTACCCGCTGCCGCTCCAGGCGATCCGCGACTTCGCCGCCTCGGTGAAACGCTGCGTCGTCCTCGAGGAGAACGATCCGTGGCTCGCCGCCGCCTGCCGCGCCGCGGGCATGGCCGTCGAGGCGAAGGACGACACCGTCTTCCGTTTCGGCGAACTCACCGTCGACCGGGTGAGGCGCATCCTCGCCCGCGACTCCTCGCCCGAGCCGGTCCCGCCGCGCGGCAAACCGCCGGAGCTCTGCACCGGCTGCCCGCACCGCTCAAGCTTCGAGGTGATGAAGGAACTCGATTGCATCGTCTCCGGCGACATCGGCTGCTACACGCTCGCCGCGCTGCCGCCGCTGGCGGCGATGGACCTGATGATCGACATGGGCGCCGCCGTAGGCATGGGACTCGGCCTTCGCCATGTGCTCCCGCGCGAGCAGTCCAAGCGCGTGGTCTCGGTGATCGGCGACAGCACTTTCCTGCACGGCGGCCTTCCCGGCCTGGTCGAGATGGCGTACAACACGCCTTCGACCGGCCACGTGCTGGTCATCCTCGACAATGGCACTACGGCGATGACCGGCCAGCAGGAGCACCCGGGCACCGGCCGCCACCTCGACGGCTCCGCGACCTATCAGGTCAGCTTCGAGAACCTGGCGCGCGCCGCCGGCATCCGAAACGTGAGCACGGTGAACCCGGTGCGCGAACGGGCGAAGTTCAAGGACACGCTCGCCGAGGCGCTCCGCAAGGACGAGCTCAGCGTCATCATCGCGCGCAGCCCCTGCATCCTCGCCGCCGGCCGCATCGCGGCCTGGGAGAAGGAGAAGGCCGCCGCCGCGAAGGCCGCCGCCGACACACCGTCCGACGAGGGCTGCGGCTGCGGTTGCGGTTGCCAGGGCTGAGCAAACGAGAAGCGAGGAGCCAGAAGTCAGGATCTAGAGTCCCGGACCACCGAGCTCCTCCGCATTTCGGGCTCCTTCCTCTGCCACTCTCACTCCCAAATTCTAGCTTCTAGACTCTTCCCCTCCCCATGACCTCTCCCACCAACGTCCGTTTCGCCGGTCTCGGCGGCACCGGTGTCATCAAGGCCTCCGACATCTTTGCCGATGTCGTCTTCCGCCTCGGCCACGACACCAAGAAGGCCGAGGTCCACGGCATGAGTCAGCGCGGCGGCTCGGTCCAGAGCGATGTGCGTTTCGGCACCGCGGTGAGCAGCCCGATGATCCCCGATGGCGCGTGCGACTTCCTGGTCGTCATGGAGCCGTCGCAGGTCGAGGTCGTGCGCGGCGGTCTGCGCCCGGGCGGCACGCTGATCACCCCGGCCGAGATCGACACGGCGAAACTTCCCTCGAGCAAGGCGCTCAACGTCGCCATGCTCGGCCGCCTCAGCCGGCATTTCGCGTTCCCGGCCGAGGTGTGGCAGGCGAGCCTGCGGGCGAATTTCCCGGCGAAACTGCACGCGGCCAACGACCAGGCCTTCGCCCTCGGCCGCGGCTGAGCGCCGCGCGGAGCGGCGTGCGCCGCCCCGGTCCCGTTCCCGATGTCCCGGCGTCGAAATCCGGGATTCCATTACGATCCGTTTTCCGCCAGTCTTTTCCCCGCCCCAATCCCCGATGATCCGCAACCTCTGGAACGACCTGGAGGGCACCTTCTTCCCGGAAAGCGCCCTCGACTACATGCCCGAAACGCGCCTGCGCGAGGTGCAGCTGCAACGGCTCAAGGCCGTCGTGGCGTTGAGCTATGCCAACGTGCCGCTCTTCCGTGAGCGCATGGAGGCCAAGGGCGTGAAGCCCGCGGACATCCGGACGCTGGCCGACGTGCGGCACCTGCCGTTCTCGGTCAAGGGCGACCTGCGCGACACGTATCCGTACGGTCTTTTCGCCGTGCCGATGAGCGAGGTCGTGCGGCTCCACGCTTCGAGCGGCACGACGGGCAAGCCGATCGTCGTCGGCTATACGGCGCAGGACATGGAGGTCTGGAAACAGGTCATCATGCGCACGCTCTACGCCGCCGGCTACTCGCGGGGTGACATCGTGCAGAACATGTACGGCTACGGCCTGTTCACCGGCGGCCTCGGCCTGCACGGCGGCCTCGAGGGCATCGGCGCGACCGTGATCCCGATCTCGGGCGGCAACAGCGAGCGCCAGATCATGGTGATGAAGGATTTTGGCGTCACCGCGATCTGCGGCACCCCGAGCTACTTCATCCACCTCATCGAGGTGGCCGAGAAGATGGGCATCGATTTCCGCCGCGACTTGAAGGTGAAGCGCGGCGTGTTCGGCGCCGAGCCGTGGACGGATCAGATGCGCCAGTACATCGAGCAGGCGTCCGGCATCAAGGCGTTCGACATCTACGGCCTCTCCGAGATCATCGGCCCCGGCGTGGGCGCGGAGTGCCAGTGCCAGGACGGCCTGCACATCTTCGAAGACCATTTCCTCGTCGAGATCGTGGATCCGCAGACGCTCGAGCCCGTGCCGGACGGCACCGAGGGCGAACTCGTCTTCACCACGCTCAGCAAGCAGGCGATGCCCGCGATCCGCTACCGCACGCGCGACATCACCGCCATCGACACCCGGCCCTGCGCCTGCGGCCGCACCATCCGCCGCATCCGCCGCATCAGCCGCCGCAGCGACGACATGTTCATCATCCGCGGCGTGAACGTCTTCCCCTCCCAGATCGAGACCGCGCTCCTCAAGACCGAGGCCACACTGCCGCACTACCAGATCGTGCTCACCCGCAAGGGCGGACTCGACCGCATGGAGGTGAAGGT
>JAEZSJ010000289.1 GCA_023443985.1 Verrucomicrobiota bacterium
CCGCGACGTCGCGACCGGCGGCCGCGGCCTTCAGGGCGAAACTCAGGCCGGCGATGCCGCTGCCGACCACGACGATGTCATACGCGCTCTTCATGAAAGTCCCGTGTCCGGCAGCGTGCCGGCGCCCGCGCCGAGCGCCCGCTGCATGAGCACCACATCGAGCCAGCGGCCGAACTTCAGCCCCACGGCCCGCAGGGTGCCGGCGTGCGTGAAGCCGTGCCGGGCATGCAGCCGCACCGAGGCGTCGTTCGCGCTGTCGCCGATCACGCCGAGCATCTGCCGCGCGCCGGCCGCCTCGCAGCGGACGAGCAGCGCCCCGAGCAGCCGCGACCCGAGCCCGCGGGCGCGATGGTCCGGCGCGACATAGACCGAGTCCTCGCACGTGAAACGGAAGGCCGACCGCGGCCGGAACCAGTTCGCATACGCGTAGCCGACCACATTGTGGTCCGCGCCGGCCACCAGCCACGGGAAACCCCGTTCCCGCACCTCCCCCCAGCGCCGGCGCATCTCGTCGAGAGTCGGCGGCACCTCCTCGAAGGTGCCCGTGCCCCGGAGCACGTGGTGGGCGTAGATCGCCTGCACCGCGGGCAGGTCCGCCTCGGTGGCGTCGCGCAGGGGAAGGTCGGCGGACATGCGGCGACGTCCCCCGCTCAGAGCAGGATGTTGTCGATCAGCCGCACCTCGTCCACCCAGGCGGCGATCGCGAGCAGGCTCTTGCCGGGCAGGATCTCCCGCATCGGCTCCATCGTGCAACGGTCGACGATCTGCGCGTAGATGAGCCGCACGCGGCGGTGTTCGCCGAGCAGATGGGTCGTCTCGGCGATCACGCGGTCGGTGCTGCGCGTGCCGGCGTCGACCATCTTCTTGGCGTTGAAGAGCGCCCGCGAGAGCGAGAGCGCGTCCTGCCGCTGGATCGCGGAGAGGTAGCGGTTGCGCGAGCTCAGCGCCAGGCCGTCGGCCTCGCGCACGGTCGGGCACACGACGATGTCGACGCAGAAGTGGAGGTCGTTGACCATCTTCTTGATCACCGCGACCTGCTGCGCGTCCTTCTGGCCGAAGAAGGCCACGTCGGGGCGGACGATGTTGAAGAGCTTGGCGACGACGGTCGTCACCCCGCGGAAATGCCCCGGCCGCGACTGCCCGCAGAGCGGCTTCGAGATGTATTCCTCGTTTACGTACGTCGAGTACCCCTTCGGGTAGATCTCGTCGGCGGCGGGCGCGAAGACCACGTCGGCGCCCGCCTTCTCGCAGGCCTGCAGGTCCGCCTCGAGCGTGCGCGGGTACTTCGAGAAGTCCTCGTTGGCGCCGAACTGCGTCGGGTTCACGAAGACCGAGACGACCACCGTGTCGCACTGCTTGCGGGCGGCCTCGACGAGGCTGACATGGCCGACATGGAGCGCGCCCATGGTGGGCACCAGACCGATGAGCCGGCCCTTCGACTCCAGGTTCATGGCCAGCGACTGCATGTCGAAGATCGAGTGGATGACTTGCATAATGGAGCCTCGGGCGGAGGTGTGGTTCGGCGAACTATCCCGACGCCGCCCGCGCACTCAAGCCTTTCCACGGGAGCCGCGCAGCCGCACGACCCGGCGCGGGACGCTCGCGGGCCGCCTCCGCAGGCCCCACGCGGGCCGAGAGACCGACCCGCGGCGGGCTGTCGCACGCCGGGCGCGGACCGCGCCGGCGGACACGACCAGGTGGCCAGGTCCACGCCTTGGCCTACAGGTGCACCGCGCGTAACAGCAGCAGCCAACACTCGCCCGTCGGCTTCGCGAGCGTCGCGCCTCGGCTCCACTTCTCGGGGACGACGGTTGGTTTCTGCTCCCCCGTCCGCGGGTCGACCCACTGCGCCGCGTAGCGCGACGCGGGCAAACTGCGCGCCAGCGTGACCGCCGGGCCTTCCATCGAGGCGAACAGCACGGTCCTGCCCGCGTCGTCGGCGAGGCACCAGTTGCGCTCCGGCTCGGCCAGCCAGCCGTCGCGCGGCGCCATCTCCATGAGCACGGTGCCGAGCTCGCGGTTCACGAACTCGTCGAACGGCGCGCGCGCCTGCGTGCCGCCGGCCGCGGGATTCGCCGTGAGCGCCTGCGCGCCGCCGGCCATGAGGATCGGCACCGGGCCGTTGCCGCTGTCGTGCGCCACGATCGCCTTGTCCGGGAAGCGGTCGCGGTACTCGCGCACCTGCCGGTACACCATCGCCGCGGTGGTCGGCGGCGGCGTGTCGCCACCGGCCTTGCCCCACTTAGCGGAGTTGATCTCGCGAAACGCCAGGTTGATCCCCGCCTCGGGCGCCCAGAGTTCGCCGTCGGGCCGGTATTGCCAGTAGCGCTGGTCGATCACCGCGATCTGCGCCGCGCGCACCGGGTCGGCGAGGATGGCGTCGGTCACGTTCTTGCCGGTCGTGAGCGCGAGCCGCAGACGCCGCCCGTGCTCCCGCTCCCACTCGGCGACCGTATCCTGGAAAAACTGCTGGAACGCCAACGGCCCCGCGTACTGGAACGCCAGCCCGTGGATCACGTTCGGCTGGTCGCCGAGCTGGTCGAGGCTGTGCCGGATGAACGCGCGGTGCAGCGCGCGCAGCGCGGGGTTCGCGGCGTCGTAGAACTCGTTCGCCAGGTGCACCCCGCCCTTCGGATCGGGCGGCAGCGGCTCGGGCAGCGGCGTGCCGTTGATGTTGTTCGCCGGCCGCCACGGGAAATCGACCCAGTGCGCGCTGGTCTCGAGCACGTTGTGCGTGTTGTAGAGATTATGATACAGCACCAGCCCGCGCGCCCCGCACAGCCGCGCGAACTCGCGCAGCCGGGCGAAATACCACGGATTGAACTTCGTGAGGTCGTACTGGCTCAGCCCGTCCGACGCCACGCCCTGCCCGCTGCGCGCCCACGGCATCTCGTAGAACGGCGCCCAGCAGTTCGCGTCCGTGCGGTCGACGCGCAGGTGGTCGTCGCGCCGCCGGTCGTACCACAGCCCCGGCCAGTGCTGGAAGAACGGCGTGCCGCGCTCGCGCATCCAGTCGGCGAGTTGCGGCAGCTCCTCGGTGAGCCCCGGCCCGCTGCGCCCCGGCACGAACCGCGTCGGACTGCGCCCATAGTTCGCCGCGATCTCGGGATTGATCCGCCCCTTCCACCACGCCGTGTTCACCGCCCCACCCCAGACCACGCGGCCTGCGATGACGAACCGGCCATGGAGGATCTCGAGGGCGGGGGAAGTTGCATCGGGCTTCGCAGCAGGCTGGGCCGCTTGGCCCGCAGGAAGGACAAACTCACGAAGGGTTTCGTCTGAGGTCGCAGCTTCACTCGGTGCGTGGACGAACGGCCCGCTCATCGGCAGGAACTCAGGATAGTCCATCGCTGCCGCATTATCGGCGTCACGAGACACCGGCGCCAAGGGATGACCTTCAACGGCAACCGCTGCCGCACTGACATTGCGCACCAGAGAGTTGGCCGCTGTCCATCCTCCGCCTTGTGCCCGACTATCGTCGCGAGCGAGCGACAGCTGAGCACCTTCGATTCGAACACCCTCGAAAAGCGCACCGCTGGCCCAGCTCTCGAAAGCACCGCTCGGTCCCGAAGTCTTTTCGGCAGCGCAGAACTCGAACTTGTTTGGGCCGCCAGCTCGCTGCCCCACAACGAAATCATTCCGCCCGCCCTCCGCTGCACACCGCTGAACCCAAACCTGCTGCCCCTCGACTAGAAAGCTCTGCCGCCGGTAGCCGGCGATCTCCGACACCGGCGCCTCGCTCCGGCACGCTTGCACCGTCACCCGCCGCGCCCTCGGCCCGACCCGCACGGCCGAGCTCACGAAATGCCGCGCCGTGATCGCAGACACCTCGACATCCTCCGCGTTGTCGATCTGCACCGCGATCCACGCGTGCTCCTCGTCCTTCGGGTTCGCCGTGTCGTACTCGCTGTCGAGCACCAGATTTCCCAGCGAGAGCCGCTTCACCGGTTCACCGCCGATCACCTTCGCCACAAAACCGCCACCGAAGCGCTGCTCCAGCGCCGTCGTGATCGGCGCATCGAGCGTGAGCTGCCGTTTCGCCGCGTCGACTGCCGTGATGATTCGGTCCCACCGCAGATCCATCGAGCCCGGCAGCCACTCCAGGCGGATCGGCGTGAACGCGCCCTGCCACTTGTCCATGCCCAGCGCCGCGATCCACTCCTTCGTGCTCGGCCGACGCACCACCACCCGATCACCGACCGCAAAACCGCCAACCTCCGCCACCGTCAGCACCGTACCGCCCGCGCGCACGGTCTCGTCCGTCACCGCAATCTCCGCACCGACCTCCGGTGCTTCGTCGCCGCCCAGCCGGATCAACGCTCGCCGGTCCAGCCCTGTTGCCAGAATCACGGTCCGGTCGCAGCACCCCATCAACGCCACGCCATCCGTCTTTACGCGAAGTTGGCCCGCCACGCGAAACGTTCCCTCTTCCAGCACCACCGTGCCACGCAACCCGTTCGCATCCAGCGGCCGCGTCGCCACCTCGTCGAGCGCCGCCTGCAACAGCGCCGTGTCGTCGCCACCGCCCGGCTTCACCCGCCACACCAGCGGCCCGACCACCGTCATCGGCTTGCCCGCGCCCACACCGACACACGTGAAGTCGATGTCGACCGTCGGTGCCGCTACCGCCGCCGCTCCGGCACTGGCCTCCGCTGGAGCCGCCTTCACCGCAGCCGGTCCGTCCTCCGCCCAAACCGCGGCGACACTCAGCGACCACAATGCGACCAGCAGGCGGGGCAGTTTCCTCATGGCCCCGCAGTAAAACGCGAAACCGCCGCAGGTCGCGCCGGATCTTCAAGGAAGCGCCGTCGCCGTCCCCACCGGATTCTCCACTCGCCCCCACCCCCGCGCGTTTTCGTGATACGGCCGTATCACAAAAACGCGCGCCCTCCAGCCGCGCCCCACCCGCCGAACCGGCGGACCGCGGGGCCCCCTCGTTGCGGCACTGCCGCCTTCCACGCCGCCGCCCCACCCCAGCCTTTCGGCTCGCCGCCCGGCCGGCCACCCGCACAGTCCGCCTTTCCACCGCCATGATCCGCATCAACGAACACTACCAGAAGCTCAAGGCGTCCTACCTTTTCGCCGACATCGCCAAGCGCGTGAACGCCTGGGTCGCCGCCAACCCCGACAAGAAGCTCATCCGTATGGGCATCGGCGACGTCACCGAGCCGCTCCCGCCCGCCTGCATCGCCGCCTTCCACGCCGGCGTCGACGAGATGGCCAGGCGCGAGACGTTCAAGGGCTACGGCCCCGAGCAGGGCTACGCCTTCCTGCGCGAAGCGATCGCGCAGCACGAGTTCCAGGCCCGCGGCGCCCAGGTCGACGCCGACGAGATCTTCGTCTCCGACTCCTCCAAGTGCGACATCGGCAACATCCAGGAGCTCTTCGCCACCGACATCCGCGTCGGCATCCCGGACCCGGTGTACCCGGTCTATGTAGACAGCAACGTCATGGCCGGCCGCACCGGCTCCAACGACGACGACCGCTACACCGGCCTCGTCTACCT
>JAEZSJ010000295.1 GCA_023443985.1 Verrucomicrobiota bacterium
GTTCTGCGCCGATCTGGGCGGCGTGGCGCCGGAACGTTTCTCGGTGAACCATCTCACGCAGGCCGCGGTGTTGAACACGCTCGCGCCGCTGCTCGCGGTGCGTTCGGACACGTTCACGATCCGCGTCGCCGCCGAGGCGCTGGATCCCGCGCGGCCGTCGGGCGATCCGGAGCACGTGGACGCGCGTGCGTGGTGCGAGGCGGTGCTGCAACGAATGCCCGAATACGCAGATCCCGCCGAGGACGCCGCGGTGTGGCCGCCGGCGAGCCACGCGAATCGCGAACTGGGCCGTCGCTTCCGGATCGTGCAGTTCCGCTGGCTCGGGCCGGACGACCTGTGAGGGCGACGGCAACTTGCCTTCGCCGGTCCCGCGCGGCGGTGGTCTCGGTGATCGGAGGAGCTGCCCGGGCGCGAGGCCGGGGCGGGGAGGAGAGCTTGGCACATGTCACGTGACAAATGCGGGGCGGGCAGCCCCGCAGCAGGGGAGGCGATTTCCGACTTTTCCGGGCTGACAGCGGCATGATTCGTGCGGCGGGATCGCGCGATGCGCATCCATTACCTGCAACACGAACCGTTCGAGGGGCTCGGCAGCATGGAGGCGTGGTTCCGCGGACGCGGGGACACGATCACGGCGACCCACCTGTACCGGGGCGAGGCGTTGCCGAGGCCGGCCGACTTCGACTGGTTGGTGATGATGGGCGGCGGCATGAGCGTGAACGACGAGGCGGAGCTGCCCTGGCTCGTGGCCGAGAAGACGCTCGTGCGCCACACGATCGCGGCGGACAAGCGCGTGCTTGGCGTGTGCCTCGGCGCGCAGTTGATCGCGAGTGCGCTCGGCGCGCGTGTGTACAGGAACGCCGCCAAGGAGATCGGCTGGTGGAGACTGAGCCGCGAACCCGGTGCCTCCGGCCATGCGCTCGGCGCGGTGCTGCCGGACGGCGCGGAGGTCTTCCACTGGCACGGCGAGACGTTCGACCTGCCGCCGGGCGCCGTGCGGCTTGCGCGGAGCGAGGCGTGCCTGAACCAGGCGGTGGCCGTGGGGCCGCGCGTGCTCGGGCTGCAATTTCACCTGGAGACGACCGAGGCCTCGGCGCGGGAGTTGATCGCCGGTTCGGCGGGGGACCTGGAGAACCCCGGGCCGTTTGTGCAGACCCCGGAGACGATGCTCGCGCGCCCCGAGCGTTTCGCTGCGCTCAACGAGCAGATGGGCCGCGTGTTGGCGGCGTTGGCAGTGGCTTGAGTGGTCCGGGCGGTCAGGCCGTCACGCGACGCTCGTCGCCGGAAAGATCGCGCCGGGGGGCAGCGGCGCCGGGCCGAGGACATGGAGCCCTCCCGCGTGCATGTGGAAAGCGACATCCCCGAGCGCGGTCAGGTCGCCGAGTTGATCGGGCATGAACCGGAAGGTGAGCGTGCGGTCCGACGGCGCCGCGATGTACGGGAGCAGGTCGGCGAGGCGCGGAAGTCGACGGGCGACGATGTCGAAGATCGTGAGCGCGCCACCGTCGCGCCCCAGCAGCACCACGGCCTCGAGCGCCGGGATGTGCAGGATGCCGCCCCGGCGGGGCCCGAGCGCGTGGAACAGCAACAAGCGAGGGTTGGCGGCCCCCAGTTGCCGAGAGACCGGTGCGCGGTCGCATGCCAGCGAATACAGAAGACCGCGGTCCTCCGGTGAGCCGGGATCGAGCGCCCGGGCCCCGGGCTGGGGCGGAACCGGCGCGGCGAGCGTGAGCGTCGCGGCCGTTTCGGCGACCGGTGTGAAGCCGAGCGCGCGGTAGAATTCGAGGGCGTGGTCGTTGGCGAAGAGGTAGGTGAACTCGTGCCCGGTTGCGCGGCCCCAGGCGAGGGCGGCCTCCGTCAGAGCCCGGGCCAAGCCGCAGCGGCGGTGCTCCGGGCGGGTGGCCACCGTGGAGAGTTGCAGGCCGCGGGCGTGGCGGCCGGCGACGACCAGGTCCATCGAATAGGCGCAGACGTTCGCCACGGCCCGACCGGCGTCGTCGAAATAGGTGAACGGGTGGAATGCCTCGTCCCAAAAGCCGCCCGAGTCCCAGTCGCCGAACTCGAGGTCGAAGGTGTCCCGGGCCAGCGCGCAAAACGCGGCCTTGGCCGCGGGGGCGTTCCAGTAGCCGGTGCGCAAGGCGAGTCGGGTTGCCATGGTCCCAACGGTCCGGAGCGCCCGCCCGTTGTCGAGCGCATCCCCGCCGGGGCGCGGCGGTGTTGCTGGCTTTCGGCTTGGCGCGGGCCGGTGCCGCGGCTGAGTTTGCCGCATGACCACACCGACTCCGCCCGTACCGCGCGTGCTCGATTGCCGCGGTCGCCGCATCGAGTTCGGCCCGGCACCGGTGATCGTGGGCATCGTGAACGTGACGCCGGATTCGTTCTTCGACGGCGGGCGGCACAACTCGACCGAGGCGGCGGTGGCGCATGCCGAGCGACTGGTCGCCGAAGGCGCGGGCATGCTCGACATCGGCGGCATGTCGACCCGGCCGGGTCACGGAGCGGTGCCGGAGGCCGAGGAGATCGCGCGCATCGTGCCGGTGATCGCGGCCCTCGTGGACAGGGTGAAGGTGCCGCTGGCGGTCGACACCCACAAACCCGCCGTGGCGGAGGCGGCGCTGCAGGCGGGCGCCCATGTGCTCAACGACATCCACGGCCTGCACCGCGCACCGGAGATGGCTTGCCTCGCGGCGCAGCACGGGGCGGCGGCGATCGCGATGCACTTCGACGAGAGCTTCTCCTTCGCGCCCAGCGAGGTGATCACGACCCAGCTGGCGTTCTTCCGCCGCACGATCGCGATCGCGATGGAGGCGGGCCTGTCGATCGACCGGCTCGTGCTCGATCCGGGTATCGGATTTCATAAGACGCAGGCGCAGAACCTCGAACTGATCGCGCGGGTGGGCGAGCTGCGGGCGCTCGGCCTGCCGGTGCTGCTCGGCGCCTCGCGCAAGTCGGTGATCGCGCACGTGCTCGACCTGCCGCCCGCGGAGCGGCTCGAGGGCACGCTCGCGACCACCGCGCTCGCCGCCTGGCAGCGCGTGGAGTTCCTCCGCGTGCACGACGTGGCCGCCAACCTCCGCGCCGCCCGGATGGCGGCCGCCCTGCGCAACAGCCTCCCATGAACGGCCGAATCCTCCTCAAGAACATGCTCTTCTACGGCTACCACGGCGACCTCGCCGAGGAGAACAAGCTGGGCCAGCGCTTCGTCGTCGATCTCGCGCTCACGGTCGACATCGCCGAGGTCGCGCGCACCGACGCGCTCGAGTCGACGGTCGACTACGTCGCCGTGCACGAGGTGTGTCGCCGGCTGGTGGAGGAGGAGCGTGTCCGGATGATCGAGACGCTGGCCGCGCGCATCGCGGAGCGGCTGCTCGCGGATTTCCCGCGCATCGGGGCCGTGGACGTGACGGTGAAGAAGCCGAGCGTGCCGATGAAGGGCGTGCTCGACTACGTGGCGGTGGAGACGAGCCGCACGCGGTGACGACCGCCCACATCGCGCTGGGCAGCAACCTCGGCGAACGGGCGGCGCAGTTGCGCGGTGCGCTCGCGGCGCTGCAGCGCGACGGGGCGGTGCGGGTGGTCGCGGAGTCGGCGGTGTTCGAGACCGTGCCCGTCGGAGGCCCGGCGCAACCGGACTACCTGAACATGGTCGTGGCGGTGGAGACGGCGCTCGGCGCGGAGGCGCTGCTGGAACGCTGTCTCGCCGTCGAGGCGGAGCACGGCCGGGTGCGGCGCGAGCACTGGGGCCCGCGGACGCTCGATCTCGATCTGCTCGCCTTCGGCGACCTCGCATGGGCGACGGAGCGGCTCACCTTGCCGCACCCGCGCCTGGCGGAGCGGGCGTTCGTGCTCGTGCCGCTGGCGGAGATCGCGCCGACATTGAAGGTTGGCGACGCCACGGCGGAGGAGCTCGCTGCGCGCTGCGACCGCGCGGGGTTGCGGCGGCTGGGGACGCTGGCGCAGGTGGATGCGCGGGGCTGAACCCATGGGCGCCGCGGTGCGAGAACTCGGGCAGGGGCTGATCCCGGAGCGGTTGTTCACCGCGTTCGCGGGGCGCCGCGGCGCATTCTTCCTCGACAGCGCGCGCAGCACGGGCGGTCTGGGCCGGTGGTCGTTTTTCGGGGGCGAGCCGTTTCTCGAGTTTCGGCAGACGGAGCGGGAGGGCGTGGTCGTCGAGGAACGTGGGCGGGCGCCGGAGCGGCTGGTTGGAGAGGTGCTGCCGAGGCTGCGCGAGTGCCTGCGACGCTTCCCGGCGGCGGTGCATCCGGAGATTCCGTTCACCGGTGGCGCGGTCGGTTTCCTGTCGTACGAACTGGGCGCCGCGCTCGAGCGCGTGCAGCCGCGGGCGCCGGACGAGGTCGGCCTGCCGCGAGCCTGGTTCGGTTTCCACGACGGCTTGATCGCGCACGACCACGCCACCGGGCGCACGTACGCCGTCGCGAATCCGGTGCACCGGCGATCCACCGAGGAGATCTTGTCCTCGCTGGAGTCGGTCGTGGCAGCGGCGGGCGGCGCGGCGGCGGAGTCGCTGGCCGGCGCGGCCGAGCCGGTGTCGAACTTCACGCGGGACGAGTACATTGGGCGCGTGCGCCGCGTGCGCGAGTACATCGCGGCCGGCGACGTCTACCAGATCAACCTCACGCAACGGTTCGCCACGGAGTTCCGCGGCGATCCGTACTCGCTCTACCGGCGGCTGCGGGCGGCAAGTCCGGCCCCGTTCGCGGCGTACCTGAATGGTGGCGACTTTCAGGTGCTCAGCAGTTCGCCGGAGCGGTTCCTGCGCCTCACCGGACGCGAGGTCGAGACCCGCCCGATCAAGGGCACGCGGCCGCGCGGCGCCACGCCGGAGGCCGACGCGCTCCGGAGCGCGGAGCTGTCGGCGAGCGAGAAGGACCGCGCGGAGCTGCTGATGATCGTCGATCTCGCGCGCAACGACCTCGGGCGCGTCTGCGAGACGGGCTCGGTGCGCGTGGACGAACTCGGCCGGCTCGAGACGCACCCGACGGTGCACCACCTCGTGGCGACGGTGCGCGGGCGGCTGCGGCCGGAGTGCGATGCGCTCGACGCGGTGCGCGCGGCGTTTCCCGGCGGGTCGATCACGGGCGCGCCGAAGGTCCGCGCGATGCAGCTCATCGACGAGCTCGAGACGGTGCGGCGCGGGGTCTACACCGGCGCGATCGGCTGGATCGGTTTCGACGGCGGCTGCGATCTGAACATCGCGATCCGGACGATCGTCTGCAGCGGCGGGCAGGCGTTCTACCATGTCGGCGGCGGGGTGGTGTGGGATTCGGAGCCGGAGCGCGAGTTTCAGGAGACGCTGGACAAGGGCCGCGCGATGCGCTCGGCATTGGTGGAGAACACGACGATGACGACGCCCGGACACCACCGCTATGCGCTGCGCGGCGACGAGCTGCGCGAAGCGTCGCAATTGAACGTGTCGGCGCTGAGCGACGGCTTCATGTTCGGACTCGGGGTTTACGAGACGATCCGCGTGCTCGGCGGCCGCCCGGTGTTTCTCGATCGCCACCTGGCCCGCCTGCGGCGCGGCGCCGCGCAACTCGGGCTGGAGCTGCCGACCTCGCTCGAGGAGTGGCGGGAGCGGCTGGCCCGGCTGGCGCACGCGAACCAGCTCGGCGACGCGGTGGTCAAGTTGATCCGCTTCGGCGACGTCGGCGGGGCGCGGGAGATCGCGGTGTCGCGGAGCTCGGGTTATCGGGCGGAGCAATACGAGCGCGGGTTCCGGGTGCAGAGCGTGGCGACGGCCCGCGAGGGGGCGGTCCACGAGATGAAGTCGCTGGCGTATCTCGAGAAGCTGCTGGCGCGGCGGGCGGCGCAGGGAGCC
This sequence comes from Verrucomicrobiota bacterium, assembly GCA_023443985.1. Lineage (GTDB taxonomy): Bacteria > Verrucomicrobiota > Verrucomicrobiia > Opitutales > Opitutaceae > CAJCBL01. The sequence continues at coordinate 5,837 of JAEZSJ010000295.1, forward strand.
GGTTACGACGATGCGGTCTTCGTCGATCCTGCGGGCAACCTCCTCGAAGGGGCCGGGAGCAACCTTTTCGCCGTGGTGGACGGAAAGCTCCTGACGCCGCCGGCGCACCGCATCCTCCCCGGGGTGGCGCGCAGCGTGGTGCTGGAGTGCGCCGCCGGCGGAGTCGAGGAGCGCGTGCTCACTCCGCCGCTGATCGAGGCGGCGACGGAGGTTTTTCTCACGAACGCGGTCATGGGCGTGATGCCCGTGGCGGAATGCGCCGGCAGATGTTTCGACGTGACGCGCTCCGGTGTGACGCGCGAGCTCGCCGCGGCGTTTCTCCGGCGGCAGCGGGAGTCGGCGGCGGAGTGATCCGGCGCGCTGCGCAGGAGGGCGGGCCGCCTACCGTTCGAAGCGAAGGTGGCGTACCTCGGCGCCCTCGTTGATGAGGCGCTGGAGGGCGTCGATGCCGATGCGGAGGTGGAGCTCGACGAACTGCTGGTTCACCTGCCGGTCGCTTTCGGCGGTCTTCACGCCGTCGGGGACCATCGGATGGTCGGAGACGAGCAGCAGGGCGCCGGCGGGGATGTGGTTGAAGAAGCCCACGGCGAACAGGGTGGCGGTCTCCATGTCGATGGCCATGCAGCGGGTGCGGCGCAGGTAGTCCTTGAATACCTCGTCGTGCTCCCAGACGCGGCGGTTGGTGGTGTAGACGGTGCCGGTCCAGTAGTCGCGGCCGTGGTCGCGCACGGCGTTGGAGATGACCTTCTGGAGGGCGAAGGCGGGCAGGGCGGGCACCTCGGGCGGGAGGTAGTCGTTCGAAGTACCGTCGCCACGGATACCGGCGAGCGGCAGGATGAGGTCGCCGATGGCCGGCTTGTCCTTGATGCCGCCGCATTTGCCGAGGAAGAGGCAGGACCTCGGGTGGATGGCGCTGAGCAGGTCCATCACGGTGGCGGCGTTGGCGCTGCCCATGCCGAAGTTGATGATGGTGATGCCGCCGGCGGTCGCGTTGGCCATCGGACGGTCGGCGCCGACGATCGGCACGTCGTGCCAGCGCGCGAAGAGGTTCACGTAGTGTTGGAAGTTGGTGAGGAGAATGTGTTGGCCGAAGTTCTCCAGCGGCAGCCCGGTGTAGCGGGGCAGCCAGTTTTCCACGATCTGCTCGCGGGTCTCCATGTCCCCGATGCTGCGCGGCCGGCGGAGACTGGCGATGCGAAAGGCGCGGCGTGCTCGGGCGCGGGAAACGGGCGGCGCCAGTGTGCCGCACGACTCCGCGCTTGCGGGGGCCAAAACCCGCCACAAGGGTTCGCGCACCATGGGCAGCGTCTTCGGCAGACTCTTCACGATTTCGACCTGGGGCGAGAGCCACGGCGGCGGGGTGGGCGTGGTCATCGACGGCTGCCCGCCGCGCCTGCCGATCACGGTGGAGGAGATCCAGGCGGAGCTCGACCGGCGGCGCCCGGGGCAGAGCGACATCGTGACGCCGCGCAAGGAGGAGGACGCAGTGACGATCCTCAGCGGCGTGTTCGAGGGCCGGACGACCGGGACGCCGCTGGCGATGCTGGTGGGCAACACCGACCAGCGGCCCGGCGCCTACGACGAGATGCGCGACAAGTTCCGGCCGTCGCACGCGGATTTCACGTACCACACGAAATACGGGCTCCGCGACCATCGCGGCGGCGGGCGTTCGTCGGCCCGCGAGACGATCGGCCGCGTGGCGGCCGGAGCGATCGCGCGCAAGCTGCTCGCGCAGGCGGCCGGTGTGGAGATCCGGGCGTTCGTGACGCGGATCCACAACATCGCCGCGCCCGAGAATCTGCCGTATCCCACGCTGGCGCAGGTCGAGGCCTCGCCGGTGCGCTGCCCGGACGCGGCGACCGCGGCCCTCATGGTGGAGCGCATCAAGGCCGTGCGCGCCGAGGGAGACTCGGTGGGCGGGGCGATCGAGTGCCGCATCCGCAACGTGCCCGCGGGACTCGGCGAGCCGGTGTTCGACCGGCTCGAGGCGGATCTCGCCAAGGCGATGCTCTCGCTGCCGGCGACGAAGGGCTTCGAGATCGGCAGCGGCTTCGTGGGTTCGTGGCTGAAGGGCTCGGAGCACAACGACGCGTTCGAGCAGAAGGAGGGCCGCATCCGCACGACCACGAATCGTTCGGGCGGCGTGCAGGGCGGCATCAGCAACGGCGAGGAGATCGTCTTCCGCGTGGCCTTCAAACCGACCGCCACGATCCTGCAGTCGCAGTCCACGGTGGATGTGAAGGGCAACCGCACCGAGCTGATGGGCCGCGGCCGCCACGACCCCTGCGTGGTGCCGCGCGCGGTCGTGATCGTCGAGACGATGGCCGCGCTGGTGCTGGCGGACCACTGGATGCGGCAGCACGCGCAGTGCGGAGCATTCAAACTTTGAGCACAGAACCGGATCCCATGGCGACCGACCTCTATCTCATCCTCGGCAGCGCGGGCGCCCGCCGGCGAATCGTGCTGGCGGACCTGCTCGACGGCCTGCTGCCGACGGACCGCGCCGCGGTGCTGCTGAGCGACGCCGAGGCGCCGGACGCCGCGGGCGACGCGGCGCTGGCGAAGAGCGGCGCGACGATCGCGCGGTGGCGCTGGGCGAAGCCGGAGCTGGAGTTCGAGGCGCCCGCCGGGGCGACGCACCTGTTTCTGGTCGCCGACGGACGCGGCAATCCCGTGGACCAGGTCGAGGCGCTGCGCGAACTGCTGCTGGCGCGCGCCGATCTGCGGCTGGCGCGGGTGTTGTTCGTGGCGGACGCGGCGCTGCTGCACGCGCATCCCGAGCTCCAGCCGTGGTACGACGCCTGTGCCCATTTTTCGGATGTGGTCGTGCTCACGAAGCCGGAGGGTCTGCCGCACAAATGGGTCGGCGCGTTCGAGAAACGGTACCGCGACCAGTACTTCCCGTTTCTCCTCGAGGTGCTGCGGCGGGAGCAGTTGAAGAACCCGGCGGCGTTGCTCGTGCCCGAGGCGCGGCGCATGGCGCAGGTCTTCGACGAGGACATCGCGCTGGCCGACGAGAGCGACGAGGAGATCGAGGCGGCGATGGCGGAGAACGACAAGTATTTCGCCCGCAAGCGCGGTGGCTCCCGGGTCGAGGAGCTGCCGCAGATCGGGCCGTATTGCGAGCCGCGGGCGTAGGCGAGCGCTGAAGGGAAAGGGCGCGCAGCGGGATTGTTGGGAGAAACCACCTCATCCCATGAAATCCACGCTCTTCGCCCTGACTCTCTCCTGTCTCCTGACCGCCGCCACTGGGGCGGCCGCCTCGGCCACGACCGACACCACCACCGACACTGCTGTCGCCAAGGCCGCTCGTCCGACGCTCGAGGTCGGCATGAGTGCCGAGCAGATCGTGCAGCTCGCCGGCTCACCCGCGCGGGTGAAGAAGATCAAGCGGGCGGAGATCAACGCGGAGGTTTGGTCCTACACGTTCAGCAAGCCGGTCGGCACGGAAATGGTCGCAACGCGGACGCAGGACGTGCCCTATGTCGATCCGTTCACGGGCGTCATGAAGATGCTGAAGGAGCCGGTGCAAAGCCTGCAACGGACCTATCTGGTGGAGACCACGGAGCTCCTGATGATCGACGCCAAGCTGGCGCAGGCGAAACGCTATCGCACGGTCAGCCGGAACTTCGATTGAGACCGGCTCGTGAGGGTGCCGCCGCGTCCGACGCGTTGTCGGACGCGGATCACGAGATGCTGGCGGAGGCACTCACGAAGCGCAGGCGGAGTTCCGCGGTGGGCGGCCAGTTGCCCACCTCGTCGGCCAAGGTCGCGAGGCACCGGTTGACGAGTTCGTCGTAGCGCGCGCAGTCCAGCGGCAACGGGCAGGGTTGCCAGTTGGTGAGCCGGTCGGGGCGGAGTTCGGCGACGAGCAGCCGGCGCATCCAGCAACGCACCCGGTAGAACGCGAGGTGCTGGCGCCCGTCGAGAAGACGCCGCAGGGCGAACAACAGGTGCAGGCAGTGGTCGGCGTCGGTCTGGACGGTGGCGGCGTGACGCAGCTCGAGGGCGCAGTCGACCGCGGCGGAGTCGGCCTGCCGGAGCTCGGCGAGCAGCAGGTCGAGAGTTTCCGGTCCGTCGTGGAACGGACAGGCCACCGGCGGCGCGCTCGGCGCGGTGGCGGAGCAGGGATCGCGAGAAGAGGAGTAGCCCATGGGCGGGTGCCGTACCCCGGGTAGGAGGTGGGCACGGGCGTTCGGTGGCTGGTTACTTCAGGTAGCTCTTGAGCATCCAGAGCGTCTTGCCGTGCCAGCTGATGCGGCCGATGGCGAGGTCCTGGGTCTCGAGATCACGCGCGGCTTCGGCGGTGTCGCGCAGGGTCACCGCGTCGGCGAGGCTCTTCTCGTGGGCGACCACGAGGGCGGCGACAAAGTCCTTCGCGGCGGCGGTGACGGGGAGTTCGTCGATGCCGGCCTGTTTGGCGAGGGTGGCGAGGCCGCCGACCGGGAACGCCTCGATGATGCGCGCCTGCTCGGCGATGTCGTCGATCGCCTCGAAGAGGTTCTCGTACTGCTCCTGGAAGGCGGAGTGGAGCTGGAAGAAGTCGGGCCCCTCGACGTTCCAGTGCGCGTGATGGGTGATGGACATCAGCGCGTAGGAGTCGGCGAGTAGCTGCTGCAGCGCAGCGGCGACGGGCGTGGCGTGGCGGGTTTTGGCGGTGTGTTGGGTGGTGGTTTTCATGTTCGGGAAAAGCGTGGGCCGAAGCTACGGGGTGCCCGGGCGGCGGCAAGAACAGGTGCCAGCAAAATGGTGCATGCGCGGCCGGCGACGATTTCGACGGCCATGACGACAAACGTGAGCGGGATCACGAGCGCGGTGCGGCGTTAGCCGGAGGCGTTGCCGTGGCTGAAGTCGTGCGAGGACGACTGGTCGGCGAGGCAGGGCATGGGCGGAACTGCGGAGCACAGATCGCGGAACGCGGAGTGGCGAAGTCCGCCGCGCGTGATGCGGTCAGCGGGGCGGTTTGAGGTGCGGGGGCACCTTCGGCGGGCAGCAGCCGCCGGCGCAGGGCGGAGCGCCCTTGGCGGTGCGTTTGCGGCGGGCGGTCCGCCAGAGGTAGGCGACCGCCGCGGCGATGAGCGCGAAGACGAGGAGTTGGTCGAGCCAGGCGGGCATGACGGAATTGCGGATTGCTGAATGCGGATCGCGGAATGGGCGGAAACGGGGAACTCGGAACGGGGAAGTGGCGGAGGACTCGGAAGGAAACCGGAAAGCGGAGAGCGGAAACCGGAAAGATGTACGGAAGGCGAAGGGAGGAGCCAGCTGGCAGGCGATTCTGGGTTTGGGAATGGAGGGCGGTTGGATCGCCTGCAAGCAGGCTCCTACCGGTGAATACGGATCAGGAGAAGCCGAGGAGGCGGCCGCCTTGGTAGACGAGGAAGGCGCCGGTCCAGGCGAGGGCGGTCATGTAGGCGAGCTGGAAGAGAGGTCATTTCCACGAGCCGGTCTCGCGGCGCACGACGGCGCTGGTGGGCAGGCATTGCATCGCCAGGACGTAGAAAACCATCAGGCCGAAGACCGGCAGCGGCGTGTAGACGGGCGAGCGCCGGAAGGTGGTAGGCTGGTGGGAGCGGCGCGAACGGAGGCGCGGGACTGGTTGTTGAGTGACATCGGTGGATCGCAGAAGGGAAGAGGCGGAGCTGGAGGGAACCGGTCGGAGACCGGTCCTACGTGGTGGCGCGGCGGAAGAAGCGGCGCCACGAGAGGGCGAAGCCGGTCCAGACCACGATGAGCAGCGCGAGCGAGGCGAGGCTGGCGAGGATTTTGCCAGCGAGGCCGAGGGCTTCGCCGGTGTGCAGGAAACGTACCCAGATGCGGGCGCGCAGGCCGGGACTGCGGTCGGCCCAGCCGACTTGGGAGAGCAGGTCGCCGCGCCAGGGGTCGAGTTCGAGCTGGATACGGCCGCGGGTCGAGAAGGCGGCGGGTTCGAAGACTGCGACGGCGAGTGGCTTGGTGACTGGGCCGGTGGGCGGAAGGGTGAACGCGATGGACTCGGCGCGGGGATAAGCGGCGAGAAGTTGCGCGTGGATGGTGTCGAGCGGCAGCGGCGGCGCGTCGGGTGTCGGCGGCGCCGGGAGCGGCTTGGGCGGAGTGGCGAGCATGCGGCCGTCGCGGTGGATGGGCGGCTTTTCGCCGAAGGCGCGGAAGAGGAGGTCGTGGGCCCAGCCGAAGGAGATCACGACCCCGGTGAGGACGAGCACGAGCACGATCGGGAGACTCCAGAAACCGAGCACGTTGTGCCAGATGAGGTCGCGGGCTTTGCCGCGGTAGGCGGGCACGAACCAGAGCAGCGGGCGCAGGAAACGGGCGGCGAGGCGACGCGGGAACCAGAGCCAGAGGCCGGTGAGGCAGAGGACGAGCAGGACGAGGTTGGCGATGCCGGTGATCAGGCGGCCGACGAGCGGCGGCTGGTTCGAGAAGGCGAACCAGCGGTGCAGATAGATGAGGCCGTGGAGGATGTCGTGCGCGGTGTGCGACCGCGGCTCGACGGCGACGCCGGTGTAGGGGTTGACGTAGAGTTCGCCATCGCGCCCGGCGATGAAGGTGTACGCGGCGGTCGGGTCGCGCGGGGCGAGGACCGTGGTGGTCTTGAAGTCCGGGCGCTGGGCGGTGACGGAGGCGAGCAGAGCGGAGAGGGGAAGGGGGGCAACGGTGGACGGTGAACTGTGGACGGTGGACGGTGCGGGGGCAGCGGAGGACGGAATGGCGGGCGTAAAGCCCGCCCCACGGGGCGGAGTCGAAAACTCGGGCGGGACGCCCGAGCCACTTTGCGGAGTGCTCGGCACCTCGACGCGGGCGACGTCGCGATCGATGTATTCGAGAATCTCGTGCTCGAAGGCGAAGGCGATGCCGGTGAGGCACAGGAAGGCGATGACGATGCCCGCGGCGAGGCCGCAGACGAGGTGGGTCCAGAAGAGGAGTTTGCGAAGGGACATCGAGCGGAGAGCGGAAGGGCTGAGCGACGCAGTCGTCCAGCTACGAGGAAGAGCGGCGGCGACGCAGGCGCCAGATCACGAAGCCGGAGATGGCGAGGATCCCGGGCGCCAGGCCGGCGAGGCACCAGAGGATCTGGATCGGCAGGCCGCCGAAGTCGCCGAAATGCAGCGGGCGGAAACTGTCCACGACCCGCGGCCAGAAGCCGGCGGTGCGCAGATCGTTGGTCGATTGGTGGGCGCCGGTCTGGGGATCGTAGAGGATCGTGCTGCCGTAGGGGCTAGTGAGCCACGAGTGTGGCTCCACGGCGCCCCAGAGCGTGACGGCGGGGGCGGTGGGATCGCTCGGCAGCGAGATGAAGTTGGCGCGGAAGTCGGGGAGGCGCTGGGCGGCGTCGGCGGTGAGCGCGGCGAGCGAGAGGGTCGGGGCGTAGAGGCGCTGCTCGATCTTCTGCTGCTCGTGTTCCCCCATGATCCACTCGCCGATAACGTGGGTGACGTTCCAGTACGCGCCGGTGAAGCCAAGCACGAGGTTGAACGCGGCCGACGTGATGCCGACGAACTTGTGCAGATCGGAAAACAGGATGCGCGCTCCGCGGCCCCAGCGGAGCGTGAAGAGGTTTTTCCAGAACTCGCGGTAGAGCCACACGCCGGTGACGCCGAGGAGGCAAAGCACGAGTCCGAGGAAGCCGGTGATGAGCAGGCCCGCGTGGTCGGCGAAGAACGTGTAGTGCAGGTCGAGCAACCAGCCGGTCAGCGTGGTCGAGCCGAGGCGGGGCGAGGCGAGCAGGCGGCCGGTGTAGGGGTCGAGGGTGGCGACGAGCCATTCGTTGTGGCCGCGCTCGATCACATAAAGCACGTCGGCGAGCTGCGGTTCGTCCCAGCGTGGCAACCAGCCGGTGATCTCGTGCTCGGGCAGTTGGCGCTGGGCGTGGGCGAGCAGCGTGTCGAGCGGGAGACGATTCGGCAGGCTCCCGTCGGGCCGGCCGGCGGCGGTGGGCTCGACGCGGACAAGCTCGCGGTTGAACAGTGTCTCCAGTTCCTCGTGGAAGACGAGCAGGCTGCCGCTGAGGCCGATGACGAGCAGGCCCAACCCGGCGAAGAGGCCGAGCCAGGAGTGGAGTTGCCAGAGGCGTTTGCGCACGGTGGGGAGCGAGGAGACGCGGTTGGTGGTGGGAATGTGGAGGGGCGGAGGGCGCCGACGAGCGGCGCCCCGACACCGGAGCGCGGCGGCGACCTAGAATTTGTATTCGAACGACAGGGAGAACTGGCGTGGCGCGCCGTAGATGGCGCCGTACTGCACGGTGCGCAGGTATTTCTCGTCGGTGAGGTTGTCGACGTTGAGGCGCAGAGTGGCGGACGGGGTCAGGTCGTAGGAGGCGAAGCTGTTGACGAGCAGGTACGAATCCTGCCGCACGGCGCTGGCCTTATTGATGTCGGACTGCCAGCGCAGGCCCGCGCCGAGCTTGAGCTTGGGCAGCGCCGGCAACCGGGTGTCGGCCCGCAGGCTGACGATGGTGCGCGGAACCCACTCGTAGATGTCGTGGCCGTCGGGGCCGGTGAGCTGCATGCGAGTGAAGCCGGCGGTCACGCGGGTGTGCGTGCCTACTCGGCCGGTGACCTCCAGCTCGAAGCCTCGCGAATTCACGTCCTTGGGCGCGTAGTAGGATTGTTGCGCCACCGGATCGAAGCCGGCTTCGGTGGCCAGGCCCGACTGCTTGGCGTCGAAGACGGCGACGGTCGTGAGCAGGCGGCGGTCGAGCCATTCGGCCTTGAGGCCGATCTCGGCGTTGACGCCTTTCATCGGGGCGAGGAAGCGGCCGTTGATATCGCGCTGGTCCTGGGCCTGGAAGATGTCGGAGTAGGAGGCGTAGGCGAGGAGGTTGGCGGAGAGGTCGTAGGTGAGGCCGGCGTAGGGGCTGACTTTCCTGGTGGTCTCGTTGTCGAGGTTGACGCCGCCGCCGTAAATCGAGGTGCCGTCGCGCTTGAGGTGGATGGCATTGAGGCCGGCGATGGCCTTCAGGCGGTCGGTCACGGCGAGGCGGGAGGCCGCGTAGAGGCGGGCGAGTAGCTGATCGCCGTCGTTGCCGATGCTGGTCGCACCCCAGACGGGCTCGGCATAGGCGTCGCCGGCATAGGGGAACGCCGGGAGGACGGCGCTGGGGGAGCTGACGATGGAGTAGGTTTCAGAACACGTCTTCTGCGTCGAGAAACTCAGGCCGGCGATCACCTCGTGGCGGCGGCCGAAGGCGTGGAAGTGGCCCTTGAGATTGGCATCAACGATGTCGCTGCTGGATTCGGAATCGCTGCGGTAGGGCCAGCCGACCAGGCCGGTGTTGTCGTCGTTGAGTGTTCCGGACAACGAGTAGGCGTAGAAGAGTTTGACGGCTTCGTCGCCGGTGCGGTGGTTGTAGGTGAGCTTGGCTTCCCAGTCGGGAGAGAAGGTGTGCGCATACTCGACGAAGGCGTTGAAGGAGCGCAGCTCCCACCGGGTCCAGTCCTGCGACGGCGAGGTGGAGGAGTCGAACTCGAGCTGGGTGCCGTCGGCGCGCATGAGGGTGAGCGAGCCCCACATGGGCGAACGCTGCAGGGAGTCGGTGTAGGTGAAGCCGGCGGTGAGCACGCCGGCTGGGCCGACCTGGCCCTCCACCGCGCCATAGACGGAGGTGCGGCGATCCTGCAGCGCGCGCAGATAGGAGTCCTTGTCCTCGTGGGCGACAACGAGGCGTGCGGCCCAGGATCCGGAGGCGGTGAGGACCTTGTTGTAGTCGAGCGCGGTGCGCCAGAGATTGTGCGAGCCGCCGCGGAGGATGAGCTCGCCGCCGTCTTGGTTGGTTGGGCGCTTGCGGACGAAGTTGATGGTGCCGGAGGCGTTGCCCACGCCGGTGAGGAGGCCGTTGGCGCCGCGGATCAGCTCGATGCGATCGAAGAGATAGGTGTCCTGCTGGCCGACGACGAGGCCCCAGTCGTTGGTCATGCCGAGGCCGTCGACCTGGGTGAGCATGATGTCGAAGCCGCGCGCGCTGTAGGAGGTGCGGCTGGTCTCCCACGCATCGACGGTGAGGCCGGTGCCGAGGCGTAGGGCTTCGTTGGCGTCGGTGGTGGCGAAGTCGCGCAGGGACTCCCAGTCGATCATGCTGATCGACTGGGGCGTCTCCTTGAGGGTCAGCGGCAGATTGGTCGCGCCGAGGGAGGTGCGGTGTTCGCGTTTGGCGGTGACGGTGAAGTTCTCGAGTTTGATCACTTCGTTGTCGGGCGCGGTCTGCGTCTGGGCGACGGTGGCGAGGGCGAGGAACGCCGCGCCGACGCGGAGGAGGCCGGATTGGGAAAAGGCGCTGTAGTGCATGTGCGGAACTACGGGTGGGTGCCGGATGGACATTGCTGCTCTGGCGAGCAGCGCCACGGCGGACGGGCGGAAGGGAGGAGGGAAGGGCTGAGCGACGGCGGAGGCCTAGAACTTGTAGGCGGTGGAGAGGACGAATTCGCGGCCCTTGGCGGGGAAGCCGGCGAAGGTGCCGCCGTTGCGTTCGATGTAGCCGTAGGTCGCGTGGTCGTAGTAGAAACGGTCGAACGCGTTGTTGAGCGACGCGGCGAGGGTGAGGCGGTCGTCGCGGAACGGCTGCCAGGTGGCATGGAAGTCGGCGACGAAGTAGCCGGGCTTGGCGGGCGCCGTGGCGGAGATGGTGTTGCGCTCGCTCTCGACGAGGCGGCCGCGGGCGCCGAAGGTCAGACCGTGCTTGGGCAGCGAGTACTCGGCGCGGGCGGTCCAGGTGCGGCCGAGGCTGGTGCCGAGGCCGAGGCTGGCGTCGGTGAGCGGGGCGCCGTTGAGGGAGTTGTCGGAGTTCCAGACACCGACCGAGAGGAGGAGGTGCTGCCAGCGTTTGCCGAGCTCGGCTTCGTAGCCTTCGACCTTGGCGTCGCCGACGTTGCCCCAGTAGCCCCAGACGGTGCCGGAGCCGACGTAGACGGCGTCGATGTAGTTGTCGATGTGTTGGCGGAAGACGGTGGCGCGGGCGAAGAAGCCGTCCTTCTCGTAGGCGAGACCGAGCTCGACGTTGTCGGCCTGCTCGGACTTCAGGCCGGAGCGGTGCTCGTAGAGGCCGCTGAAGAAGGCCTCGCGGATGGTGATGCCGCGGAAGGCGATCGCGAAGGAGGCGCGGGCGGTGAGGCCCTCGACGATGGTCCACTCGAGGCCGGCATTCGGGCTGAAGCCGGTATCGGTGTTACGGGCACCGGCGCCGACACCGCGGTCGACCTCGTGGGCGTAGGAGTCGAAGCGCAGGCCGGCGGTGAGCTTGAGGTTGGAGCGGACCTTCCAGTTGTCCTGGGCGTAGAGGCCCCAGACATCGGCGTCCTGCTCGCTGGAGCCCCAGAAGGCGGGCGGCGTGGCCTGCTGGCGACCGGTGACGCGGTCGTTGCGGTAGTCGAGGCCGTAGGTGAAGGCGTGCTTGCCGAGGAGGCTGGTGTTGCGCAGATCGAGACCGGCGCTGGAGAAGTCGCCGGCGCCGTAGAGCGCGCCGGTGGTGATGCGGTGGTTTTGGTAGTCGGTGGCGGTCCAGTACAGGGTGGCGCGCAGGTCGACGAGATCGCCGGCGGGATTGAAGCGGTGGTTGTAGGTGAGCGTCTCGCGGTTGAGCTGGTGGTCGGAGAGCACGAAGGTGCCGGCGAAGTTGCTCATGTGGGGACGTTCAAAATACGTTCCCGTGTCGTGGAGCTTCTCGAAGGCGAGGTCGGCGGTGTGGTCGCCGAAACGCGCGGTGAGCTTGGCGTAGCCGCGTTCGTGGTCGAAGCCGGTCGGAGTCGCGAGGTTGCCGCGGCCGTCGGCGTAGTCCTCGCCCTCCTTCCGGGTGTAGGAGACGACGAGGCCGAGGTTGTCGCCCAGGCGCGCGTAGACGGAGGCGAGGCCCTTGAAGTGATCGTCGCCGTTGAGGCCGGCGGCGGCCTTGAGGAGTGCGCCGACCTGCTGGTCGGGGCGGAGGAGGTCGAAGGCGTCCTTGGTCTCGATGCGGAGCGCGCCGGTGAGGGCGCCCGCGCCGTTGGTGGCGACGCCGGCGCCGGCGTCGAGCTCGAGGGTCTTGATGAACTCGGGCTCGATCTGCACGCGGCCCTGGTGGTGGTAGAGTTCGCCGGCCTGCGGGGCGCCGTCGAGGGTGACGTTGAGGAGGGTGTCCTCGAAGCCGCGCACGTAGATTTTCTGGGCGACCGCGGAGCCGCCACCGACGGCGAGTGTGGACTCGTTGGCGAGGAGGTCGCCGATGGTGAGGGCTTGGATGCGGGAAACGTCGGCCGAGGAGAGCTTGAAGTTGCCCGGCTCGCTCTCGGCGGAGACGACGAACGGATCGAGGAGCTGGACGGCGGCATCGGCGGACGCGGGGGCGGCGCCCTGGGCGAGCGCGGCGTAGGCCAGCACGAGGCCGGCCGCGGCGGAGCCGAGGAAGCGCAGTTGGGCGGGGAGCGAGTGGGAGGGTGTTGTCATCGGGAATCGGGAGGAACGAAACCGGAGCGCGGGAGACGGAATCTCGGGTGGGATGCCTGCGCCACGGGAGGAGGGGGGAAGAATCGCGGACACGTTCAGCCGGCGGCCGGCGCGAGGCTGGCGAGGCGGGCGAGCACCCGCGGCTCCCAGTCGGCGTACGTGTGATCGAAGTCGGTGTCGGCCAGGGCGACGGGGAGGAGCCGGGTGGCGCCGAGCTGTTCGAGCCGCTCGTCGAACCGGCGCGCGCAGGCGCAGAAGTCATCGCCGTAGCCGGTGTCGCCGAGGCCGAAGACGGCGAAGGCGAGGCCGGGGAGGCCGGGCATGGCGGCGGCGAGGAGTTCGTCATGGAACTCCTGGGCGTCGGCCGGAGGTTCGCCGCTGCCCCAGGTGCTGGCGAAGACGATGAGGGTGGAGGCGGTTGCGAGATCGGAGGCGCGCCGTTCGGAAGCGTTGTGGATCTCGACGGGCCAACCTGCGGCCTGGGCGCGTGAGAAGAAGCGGCGGGCGAGCTCCTCGGAGGTGCCGGACTCGGTGGCGAAGAGAATGGTGACGACGTTCTTCATGGCTGGGCGTGGTGCGGGAAGCGCGCGGCGAGCGCGTGCTGCCAGGCGGCGGCGTGGGTGGTGTCGGTCGCGGGAGCGAGCGTGAGCAGCAAGGTGTCGTCGCTGGAAACGACGTGGAGGAGCGAGGCTGCGGCGGTGGATTCCAGGACGAGTGCGCGCGCGGCGGTCATGACGAGCTGGAGCGAGTGGTGCCGGGTGTCGGCCGCGGTGAGCACGCCGGCTTCGATCGCGACCGACTCGGGAACGAAGAGGCGCCGGTGGTCGGACTCCGCGGTGAGGAGGCGGAAAAGCACGGCGATGCCGGAGCGACCGAGGGATTCGAGCAGGGCGGGCAGTTGCTCCGCCGGCAGACGCGGGCAGGCGGAGCGTGCGAACACGGGAAGGAGCGCGGGGGTGCCGCGCGGCAGGATCATGGGAGCGAGTCCGGCGGCGGCATGGCGCGAGGGAATCGCCGCCAGATCCGCGACGCGGCGGGTCGCCGGCGCACGGCATTGGAGGAAGGCGAGGCCGGAGGAGTTGACGAACTCGACGTAGCCCGGGGAATCGCAGCAGGAGCAAAACTGAAGGCGGGCGATCGCATGGTGCCAGCGCGCGTAGGCGAGATGAAGTTCCCCGGCCGGATCGCGGACGCCGGAGGGGGCCTCGGTCGGGATCCACGAGGGGAGGGCGGCGCGCGCGACAAGGCGGGCAAACTCGTGACGGGTCTGGAGGCACCATTCGCCCCAGGCGGCGAGCGAGCCGAGCAACTCGGGCCACTCGGGCCGCAGCAGGATATCGCCGGCGGCGTTGGTGCGGAAGCAGGGCGAGGCGGACGCGGTGCGGTATTGCATGGCGCGGCGGATTTCAGGCGGTGGTCGGGGGCGGCTGCGTCCGACCGAAGAAGCGGCGCCAGGAGAGGGCGAAGCCGGTCCAGACGAGGAACAGCGCGGCGGCACTGGCGAGGGCGGCGACGAGTTGGCCGGGCCAGCCGAGGGCTTCGCCGGTGTGCAGGAAACGCGCCCAGCTGCGCAGGCGGCGGCCGGCGGAGTGGTCGGTGAAGCCATCCGTGCGCAGGATGGCGCCGGTGAAGGGATCGAGATGGAACGTGGTGGCGGCGAAACGTGGCCATTGGTCGGCGGTGCGGACGGCGACGGTCACGGCCTGTGGACCGCGCGGGCGCGGCGGCTCGGCGGAGGCCGCGGACGCGGCGGCCGAGGCGGAGGGAACC
>JAEZSJ010000305.1 GCA_023443985.1 Verrucomicrobiota bacterium
ACTGGTCACCTGCAAACTGGTCGGGCTGAGCCCGGAGGACATCGAGGCCGAGGGCGACGCGGTCGTGAACGACGCGATCGGCGAGCTCACGAACATGACCGTGGGTGGTTTCAAGAATGCCCTCTGCGACATGGGACTGCCCTGCAATCTCACCATTCCGTCGATCCTGCGCGGGAGCAATTTCACCATCGAACCGGCGACCGACACGCTGCGCCACATCTACCAGTTCGAGACCGATGGCCAGAAGATGACGGCCGACCTGCTCCTCCAGTACAACGCGTAACTACCGTTTTCCATGCGCTACAAGATCCTCACCGTGGACGATTCCAAGACCGTCCGCATCATCGTCAAAAAGGCGTTCAAGAGCTTCGATTGCGACATCCTCGAAGCGTCCAACGGCGTCGAGGGTCTGGCCGTCGCCGCGAAGGAGGCCCCCGATGTGGTCCTGCTCGACATCACCATGCCCGTCATGGACGGCGTGGAGATGCTCACCAAGCTCAAGGCGGACCCGTTGCTGAAAGGCATCCCGGTGGTGATGCTCACCGCGGAAGGCGGACGGGAGCACGTGCTGAAGATCGCGAAGATCGGCGTGCGCGACTACATCGTGAAGCCGTTCAAGGAGGAGCTGCTCGTCGAGAAGGTGATGCGCATCATCGACATCAAGCCCCTCAGCGAGGCGAACCAGCGAATGAAGACGATCTTCGATCCGGCCGAGATCCTCGTGGTCGAGGACAAGCCGGCCATCGTGCAGCAGATCCAGGAAGGGTTGAAGCACACGCCATGGCGGGTGCAGGGCGTGAGCACCACGGGCGAGGCGATCGATTTCTGCGGGCGCACGATCCCGGACCTGGTGATGTCGAGCCTGTCGTTGCCCGAGGACGGTGGCTTCACGCTGTTCCGCATGCTGCGCACGAACATCAAGACGAAGTTCACCCCGGTGTTCGCGCTGGTCGTGAAGACCGAGACGGCGGCCCAGCAGCAGGCGCTGCAGGTCGGCTTCTCCGCGATCATCACCAAGCCGATCGAGTTCACCGAGCTCGAGACGCGCATCGCCAAGGCGATGAACCTCGACACCTCGCTGCGCTACTTCGGCCTGGAGGAGAACTCGCTCATCATGCGTCTCCCCGAACACATGACGCCGGTGATCATCAACGAGGTGACCGGCTACATGAAGGGGAAGGTCTCGGGCGCGGTCGACACCGGCGTGGGGCGGGCGATCATCGACATCAGCAAGCTCAAGGCCCTCGACATGCCGGTGATCAAGCTGCTGTTCCAGTTCATGCAGTCCTGCACGGAGGTCTCGATCCAGTACGTGCTCGTGGGCAACTCCGTCGTGGCGAAAGAGTGCAAGGGATTTGAGGATACGAAGAACTGGACGTTCTTCGAGAGCCTCGAGCAGGCGAAGGCCAGCTACAAGGGGGAGACCCCCGCCCCGACCGAGGCGCCCGCGGCCGGCTGAGCACCCCCGTAGTCCTTCGGACATGTGCGAGACCCGGCCCGCGTGCCGGGTCTTTTTGTCGATTGGGGCGAGCGGGTGGGGTTCAGCGGTCCACGAGCGGAAAATGCTCGAGTGCGGTGTGCACGGCGCCCGCGGGCTGGAGCTCGCTCGCGTAGAGCGTGAACCCTTCGGCGCGGAACGGCGGTGCCGCGAACCCGCGGTGGTCGCGCAACCATTGGGCGACGCGGGCCGGCGCCACGGCGCCGAGGCGCGCGAGGGTGAAATGCGGCACGAAACCGCGCAGGTCGGCCTCGAGACCGAGGGCGAGCACGGAATCGTCGATACGCTGGCGCAATTGTTGGATGTGGGGATGGCCGCCGCCCACGCCGCACCAGAGCACCCGGGGCTGGCCGCGGGGCGGGAACACGCCCAGACCCTCGACGGGCAGGAGAAAACGGGCGACCCGGATTCCGCGGAGGCGCGCCCGCAACGCGTCGACCTGATCGGCCGGCGTATCCCCGAGGAAGCGCAAGGTCAGGTGCAGCCGGTCGACGGGCGTCCACGAGAAACCGGCGGCGGGGCTGCCCAGCCCGTGCAGGGCGGTGGCCACGGGCGGGGGCGCGTCGATCGCGACAAACAGCCGGAGGGCCGCCGGGGCGGCGCCGGTCTCAGGCGCGTTTGACGAGACGGACGATCGCACTGACGACCACTTCGTCGGCGGTGAACGGGAAGTTCAAGACCTGATGTGCGAGGAGGAAATTGGGCACCGTGGTCTCGGCGGGCGAGTGGTTGCTGAGCAGCACCGCGGGCAGGTGCGCGCGGCCGGGGATGGCCTGGCTGCGGCGGACGAGATCGCCGCCGGTGGGCTGGGCGAGATCGAGGTCGGTCACGAGCAGCTCGACCGGGTTGTCCTCGATGAATGCGAGCGCGCTGTCGGTGTCGCGGAAGGCGACGGCGGGCTGGCCGGCCTGGCGAAGCGCCTCGGCGAGCAGCGGGGCGACGCCGCGCTGGGTGTGCACGATGAGCGCGATGGTGGGCAGGTCCGGTTCGGCGGTGAGCCGGGGGGCGAAGAGCGGCGGGATGACCTCGATCGCGTGGGCCAGGGTGCGGAAGCTGCTCGCGGTGATCTCGTCGGGGTGATCGTGGAGATCCTCGAGCATGAGACCCACGGCACGGGCGAGCAGTGCGAGCCGCGGCAGGCCGGCAAGATCGGCCTCCTGGAAGAGCCGGTCGAAGCTGGTCCGCAGGGGCGTGAGGGTGGCGAGGCGCTGGGCGCCCACGGCGGAGCCGGCGAAGGCCTGGATCTGGGTGTTGAGGCGGGTCTCGATCCCGGCAGCCTCGCGGGCGAGCGCGGCACGGGCCTCGGCGCGGGAGCCGGTCCGGGCGGGTGCGGCCGGCGCGGGGGCGGCGGGGGCGCCGGGCGGCGGCACGTTGGTGGAAGGCGCCGCGAGGGCGGCGCGCACGATCTCGAGCAGGCGGTTCGGGCTGACGCTGTTCTTGTTGAGGCACTGGATCGCGCCGGCGGCGCGTGCGGCCTCGAGCAGCCGTTCGTCAAAGCTGTGGGAGAAGACGATCACCGGGATCTCCGCGCACTGCGGCAGGGTGCGGATGTGGCCGAGGAGCTCGACCCCGTTCATGCCGGGCAGCATGAGGTCGAGCAGGATCAGCGCCGGCACGCTCGCGCGCAGCGCGGAGAGCGCCGCGGGTCCGTCGGCGGCGACCTCGACGATCATGCCCTCGGTTTCAAACTTCTTCTGGTAGACCTTCAGGATGAACTGGTCGTCGTCGATGATCAGGACCTTTTTCATGGGAGGAAGGGGCGGGGTGGTGACAACCTAGCTGATACGATCACGCGGGCAACAACTCGTCGACGGCGGCGCGGGTGGCGGCGAGGACCTTGCGGGCCTCGGCGAGCAGGGCGGAGGTGTGTTCGAGCTGGCCGGCCTCGATGGAGCGCTCGAGGCGGCGCATGACGTTTTGCGCCTGCATCATGCCGCAGGTGGCGCAGGAGCCGGCGCCGGTGTGCGCGTGGCGCCGGGCCTCCTCCAGGTCGCGGGCGGCGAGGGTGCGCTCGAGCTCGGGCAGGAGCGCCTCCATGCGTTCGAAGAACAGCGCGACGATCTCGCGCGCGGTGTCGAGATCTCCGGAGCTGAGCTCGTCGAGCCGCGAGCGCTCGATGAGCGGGGTCTGCTGCTGGGCGAGCATGGGGGTTGTGGCGCCGAGCGTGGCGGAGGTCTGGAAGCCGGGCACGAACTTCTGCAGCGACTCCCGCAGGCGGCTGTCGTTGATCGGCTTGGTCGCGTAGTCGTCGAAGCCGGCCGCGAGTCCCGCCTCGCGGTCGCCGGGCATGACCTTGGCGGTGATCGCGACGACGGGCAGCCGGCGCACGGCGCGGCCGGCCTCGTGTTCGGCCGTCTCGTGACGGCGGATTTCGCGAACGGTCTGCATGCCGTCCATGCGCGGCATCATGATGTCGAGGAAGAGCACGTCGCAGGGGGCGGCGGCGAGGACGGTGAGGGCCTCGACGCCGTTGGAGGCGAGGCGGACCTCGCAGCCGAGGCGCTCGAGGTAGGTGCGCATCACCTTCTGGTTCACCAGGTCGTCGTCGGCGACGATGACCCGCGCGCGGGGCGGCGATGCGGGCTTGGCGGTGGCCGGGGC
>JAEZSJ010000389.1 GCA_023443985.1 Verrucomicrobiota bacterium
GCGTCGCCGTAGCCGTTCCAAGTACGGCGTGAAACGTCCCAAGGAAGCCAAGAAAGCCTAACTTACGCCATGTCACGCCGTCGTAGAGCGACCAAGCGCCCGGTTCAGCCGGACATCCGCTACCAGAGCACCCTCGTCTCGCACCTGATCAACGCGATCATGGAGTGCGGCAAGAAGAGCACCGCGCAGCGCATCGTATACGGAGCCTTTGAGAAGGCCTCCGAGAAGCTCGAGAAAGGCAACCCGGTCGAGATCCTCACCGGCGCCCTCGAGAACGCCCGCCCCCGCATCGAGGTGAAGAGCCGCCGCGTCGGTGGCGCCACCTACCAGGTGCCGGTGGAGATTTCGTTCGAACGTCAGGAGTCCCTCGGCATCCGCTGGGTGGTCGACGCCGCCTACGCCCGCAAGGGCGCCTCGATGCGCGACGCCCTCGCCTCCGAGATCATCGATGCCTACAACAACACCGGCACGGTGGTGAAGAAGAAGGACGACACTCACAAGATGGCTCAGGCCAACCGCGCCTTTGCCCACCTGCGCTGGTAACCCCGGCGCCTCGCCCGACACATGTCCATCACGATCGTCACGGAGAAATCCAAGCTTTCTGCTGCGAATGCCCCCGCGCGTCCCGCTCCCATGGAGTGGACCCGCAACATCGGCATCGCCGCGCACATCGACGCCGGCAAGACCACCACTTCCGAGCGCATTCTCTTCTACACCGGCACCGTCCACAAGATGGGCGAAGTGCACGAAGGCACCGCCGTCACCGACTGGATGGAGCAGGAGCGCGAGCGTGGCATCACCATCACCTCGGCCGCCATCTCGTGCGCTTGGGTCGCTACCGTCGGCCCGTTCAAGGGCATCAAGACCCGCATCAACATCATCGACACCCCCGGACACGTGGACTTCACGGCCGAGGTGGAGCGTTCGCTCCGCGTGCTCGACGGTGCGGTTTCCGTTTTCTGTGCGGTCGGCCGTGTGCAGCCCCAGTCCGAGACGGTCTGGCGCCAGGCCAACAAGTACCGCGTGCCGCGTCTGGCGTTCGTCAACAAGATGGACCGTACCGGCGCCAACTTCCTCCAGTGCATCGAGGAGATGCGGGCGAAGTTGAAGGCCAACGCCCATGCCCTCTACCTCCCGATCGGCGCCGAGGAGAACTTCTCGGGCCTCGTGGATCTTGTCCACCAGGTCGCCTACCTGTTTGAGGAGAATCCCTCCGATCCGATGGGCATGACCCCGAAGATCGTCGAGATCCCGGAGAACATGAAGGCTGACGCGAAGAAGTATCGCGACGCCCTCGTGGAGGCCGTGGCCGACAGCGACGATGCCATCGCCGAGAAGTACCTCGCCGGCGAGGAGATCGCCGCCCATGAACTCATGGTCGGCATCCGCAAGGCGACGATCGCCATGAAGATCACGGGCGTCGTCCCGGGCTCCGCCTTCAAGAAGAAGGGTGTGCAGCGCCTGCTCGACTGCGTCGTCAATTACCTGCCGGCCCCCACCGACATTCCGGATGCCCAAGGCCAGGACTCCGATGGTCAGCCCGTCGCCGCCAAGGCCGACGACCGCGAGAAGACCGTCGCCATCGCCTTCAAGCTCTGGAGCGATCCGTTTGTCGGTCGTCTCGTCTTCTGCCGCATCTATCAGGGGCAGATGAAGAAGGGCCAGTCCATGTACAACCCGCGCACCCGCCGCAGCGAGCGCGTTTCGCGCCTCCTGCTCATGCGCGCGATGGACAAGGAAGAGATCGACACCGCCTACGCCGGCGACATCTGCGCCGTCATCGGCATCAAGGATGTCATCACCGGTGACACCCTCTGCGACGAGGACATCGACATCCGCCTCGAGCCGCCGACTTTCCCCGAGACCGTCATCTCCATGTCGATCGAGCCGAAGTCGAAGGTCGATCAGGAGAAGATGGGCAACGCGCTCGCCCGCCTCGCGGCCGAAGATCCCACCTTCCGCGTCTCCACCGACGCCGACACCGGTCAGACCATCATCGCCGGCATGGGCGAGCTGCACCTCGAGATCATCCGCGACCGCATGCTCCGCGAGTTCAAGGTCGAGGCCGAGGCCGGCAAACCGCAGATCGCGTACCGCGAGACCATCACCAAAGCCGCCGAAGGCGAGGGCAAGTTCATCCGCCAGACCGGTGGCAAGGGCCAATACGGCCACGTTTGCATCAAGCTCGAGCCCAACGAGAAGGGCAAGGGCAACCAGGTGCTCAACGAGATCGTTGGCGGCGTGATCCCGAAGGAATTCATCAAGCCCGCCACGGAGGGCATCATCGAGGGCACCAACAACGGTACCGTCGCCGGCTACCCCGTGGTCGACATCCTGGCGCGCATCGTCGACGGGTCGTTCCACCCGGTCGACAGCTCCGAAATCGCCTTCAAGATGGCCGGCATCTTCGCCTTCAAGGAGGCGATGAAGACCGCCGCCCC
Organism: Verrucomicrobiota bacterium; assembly: GCA_023443985.1. GTDB lineage: Bacteria > Verrucomicrobiota > Verrucomicrobiia > Opitutales > Opitutaceae > CAJCBL01. Next base: position 2,442 of record JAEZSJ010000389.1, read on the forward strand.
CATCCTGCTTGAGCCGATCATGAAGGTCGAGGTCACCGTCCCCGAAGAGTACCAGGGCGACATCATGGGTGACATCAACCGCCGCCGCGGCCAGATCCAGGGCATGGAGACCCGCGAAGGCGCGTGCATCGTCACCGCCCAGGTCCCGCTCGAGACGATGTTCGGTTACGCGACCGACATCCGCTCCCTCTCCAAGGGCCGCGCCTCCTATTCCATGGAGCCGTCCCATTTCGACCAGGTTCCCGCGCAGGTTCTCACCCGCATCGTCGAATCGTCCACTCGCGCCCCCGCGCGCACGTAATCCCGACGCACCCATGAAAGGTCAACGCATTCGCATCAAGCTTCAGGGCTTCGACTATCGTATCATCGACCAGTCGGCCTCCGAGATCGTCGAGACGGCGAAGCGCTCCGGCGCCCGCGTGTCGGGCCCGATTCCGCTGCCCACCCGCATCGAGAAGCTCTCGGTCAACCGCTCCCCGCACGTGGACAAGAAGTCCATGGAGCAGTTCGAGATCCGCACCCACAAGCGGCTCCTCGACATCATCGAGCCCACGGCCCAGACGGTCGACGAGCTCAAGAAACTCAATCTCCCGTCCGGCGTCGATATCACCATCAACGTATGACGGGTTGTCCCCAGCTTTAGGCGACGGCCCGCCCTAGCGGGCGCCGCGTCTAATGTAGGTCCCGTAAACGGATAACCTCCACCTACCGCTTAGAAACATGATCCAAACACTCCTCGGCAAGAAAGTCGGGATGACGCAGGTGTACGACGGCGACAACGCCCTCGTCCCCGTCACCGTCGTCGAAGCCGGTCCCTGCCCCGTGGTGCAGGTCAAGACCGTCGAGAGCGACGGCTACAACGCCGTCCAGCTCGGCTTCGGCCCCCAGAAAGAACAGCGCCTCAGCAAGGCCGAAGTCGGCCATGCCAAGAAGGCCGGAGTCGACGCGGTTCGCCGCCTCTCCGAAGTGCGCCTCCCGGCCGCGCCGACCGCCAAGGCCGGCGATGTCGTCACCGTCGAGATCTTCAAGGAAGGTCAGCTCGTCGACGTGATCGGCAACACCAAGGGCAAGGGCTTCCAGGGCGTCCAGTTCCGCTACAAGACCGCCGGCGGTCCCGCCTCCCACGGTTCCATGTTCCACCGCCGCATCGGCGCGATCGGCATGCGCCAGACCCCCGGTCGCGTGTTCAAGAACCAGAAGATGCCCGGCCACATGGGCACGGTGAACCGCACCGTCCAGAACCTCAAGGTCGTCAAGGTCCTCGCCGACAAGAATCTGCTGCTCGTCCGCGGCGCGATTCCCGGTGCCAACGGATCCGACGTCATCATCCGCTCCGCCATCAAGGGGTCCAAAGCCTAAGGAGCAACCACGACATGAAGCTCAAAGTTTACACCGCTGATGGCTCGCAGTTCGTCGAGAAAGAGTTCGACGGCATCGAGACCTTCGAAGGCGACAAGGGCCTGCAGGCCGTCAAGCAGGTCGCCGTCGCGCACCGCGCCAACGCCCGCCAAGGCACCCGCAGCACCAAGACCCGCGGCGAGGTTTCCGGCGGCGGCAAGAAGCCCTTCAAGCAGAAGGGCACCGGCCGCGCCCGCGCCGGCTCCACCCGTTCCCCCCTGTGGTCCGGTGGCGGCGTCGTCTTCGGCCCGCGCCCGCAGGACTTCTCCCAGAAGGTGAACGCCAAGGTGAAGAACCTCGCCCTCCGCCGCGCCTTCTTCGACCGCGCCGTCGCCGGCGAGATCGAGATCATCGAGCGCTTCGAGGCCGCTTCCGCCAAGACCAAGGAGATCAACTCCGTCGTCGGCCGCATCGCCCCCGAGGGCAAGATCCTCATCGTCGACGCGCCCTTCGGCACCGAAGTCCGCCGCGCCGCCCGCAACCTCGATCGCGTCTTCCTCCAGGACGCGACCCAGCTCAACACTCTCGACCTGACCCAGTACCGGAAGGTGATCCTCTCCGAGAAGGCGCTCGAGAACGTCATCGCCCGCATGAAGGGAGGCAACTGATGAAGCCCGCCTACGAAGTTCTCAAAACCATCCGCCTGACGGAGAAGAGCAATCTCCAGTCGTCCGAGCTTGGTCAGTACACATTCGAGGTCTTTCCCGAGACGACGAAGCAGCACGTCCGCTCCGCCGTCGAAGCCACGTTCAAGGTCACCGTCAAGCGCGTGAACATCGTGAACGTGAAGGGCAAGCCGAAGCGCGCCCGCAATGGTCTCCCGACCATCCGCGGCGACTACAAGAAGGCCATCGTCACCCTCAAGCAGGGCGACAAGATCGAGCTCGCCTGAGCCGCCACCCGGAGACACCACCATGCCTCTCAAGTCATTCCGTCCCATCACGCCGACTCAGCGCTACCTGATCCTCAACGTCGATCCGGAGCTCTCCAAGAAGAAGCCTGAGGCGCGCCTCACCGAGTCCACCAAGAAGTCCGGTGGCCGCAACTGCTACGGTCGCATCACCTCCCGTCGCCGCGGCGGCGGGCACAAGCGCCGTTATCGCATCGTCGACTTTCGTCGCGACAAGATCGACATCCCGGCCGCCGTCCAGGCGCTCGAGTACGATCCGAACCGCTCGGCCAACCTCGCCCTCCTGGCGTACGTCGACGGCGAGAAGCGCTACATCATCGCCCCGAAGGGGCTGAAGGTCGGCGCCAAGGTTGTCTCCAGCGACAAGGTCCCCGAGGAGTTCCTCCCCGGCTGCGCCTACCCGCTGTCGATCATCCCGGCCGCGACCTTCATCCACTGCGTCGAGCTCCTCCCGGGCCACGGTGCGGCCATCGCCCGCTCCGCCGGCAACGCCGCCCAGCTCGTCTCGATCGAGGGCGACAATGCGATCATCCGCATGCCCTCCGGCGAAATCCGCATGGTCAACAAGCGCTGCCGCGCCTCCATCGGCGAGGTCGGCAACGGCGACCACATGAACCAGTCCCTCGGCAAGGCCGGCCGCAACCGCTGGCTCGGCCGGCGCCCGCGCGTCCGCGGCATGGTGATGAACCCGATCGACCACCCCAACGGTGGCGGCCAGGGCAAGTCCAAGGGTGGTGGCGGTCGCCAGCACCTCGTCTCCCCGTGGGGCCAGCTCGCCAAGGGCTTCCCGACCCGCAAGCGCGCGAAGACCACCAACGCGCTCATCCTCACCCGCAAGAACGGCCGCCCGCCGCGCGGTAAGAAATAAACCCGCACACCGCGTAACCCTAACGATTTCCCGCCATGGCCCGTTCAATCAAGAAAGGCTTCTTCGTCGATCCGCACCTCTCGGAGAAATTCGAGAAGGCGAAGAAGGCGAACAACAAGAAGCCCATCCAGACGTGGTCGCGCCGCTCGACCATCACCCCCGACTTTGTCGGGACCACGTTCAACGTCCATAACGGCAAGGCCTTCGTCCCGGTTTTCGTGACCGAGAACATGGTCGGCCACAAACTCGGCGAATTCGCCCCGACGCGCTTCTTCAAGGCGCACGGCGCCCACACCGCCAAGGCCGTCTGATGTAACAGGGCAGGGCACCCCGCCGCTCCGGCGCCGGCCGCCCGCCGCAAAACACCACCACCATGGAAGTCCAAGCTCTCACCCGGTTCGCCCGCATGTCCCCGAAGAAGATGCGCGAGGTCGCTCGCGAAATCCAGGGACGCCCCGTGCCCGAGGCCGTCGAACTGCTCACCCTCATCCCGCGCAAGTCCGCCCGCCTCATCGTCAAGACCCTGAAGTCGGCCATCGCGAACGCGGAGAACAACAACAACCTCTCCTCCGACAACCTCGTCGTGGCCTCCGCCGTGATCGAGAACGGTCCTGTGCTCAAGCGCTTCAAGGCCGGTGCCCGCGGTTCCGCGATGCCCCGCCGCAAGAAGATGTCGCACATCCGCATCGTCCTCTCCGAAGCCGCCGCAACCAAGTAACGCCATGGGACAAAAGACCAATCCGACCGGTTTCCGCCTGGCCGTCCGCCGCAACTGGCAGTCGCGCTGGTTCGCGCGCAAGAAGGACTTCGGCCTGCTCCTCGCCGAGGATCAGAAGATCCGCGGGATGCTGATGGAGAAGCTCAAGCTCGCCTCCGTGCCGCGTATCTTCATCGAGCGCGCCGCCAACCGCGTCCGCGTGAAGATCTTCACCGCCCGCCCCGGCATCGTCATCGGCCGCAAGGGCCAGGAGGTCGAGAAGATCAAGGAAGACCTCGCCAAGCTCACCGGCAAGGAGATCCTCCTCGACATCCAAGAGGTCAAGAAGCCCGAGATCGAGGCGCAGCTCGTCGCCGAGAACATCTGCCTCCAGCTTGAGCGTCGCATCTCATACCGTCGTGCGATGAAGAAGGCCATGCAGATGGCGATGAGCCTCGGTGCCGATGGCATCAAGCTTCAGGCCTCCGGCCGCCTCGGCGGTTCCGAGATCGCCCGCCGCGAGCTGCAGCGTGTGGGCCGTGTGCCGCTGCACACCCTCCGCGAGAACATCGACTACGGTTTCGCCGAGGCCCACACCGTCTACGGCAAGATCGGCGTGAAGTGCTGGATCTGCAAGAAGGACACCGACAACAACAACTGATCCCACCATGGCCCTTCAACCTGCACGCACCAAGTTCCGTCGCGCCCAAAAGGGCAGCAACGCCGGCAAAGCGAAGCGCGGCAACACGATCGCCTTCGGCGAATACGCCATCCAGGCGATGGACCGCGTCCGCATCGACGGTCGCCAGCTCGAGGCCGCCCGCGTCGCGATCAACCGCCACCTCAAACGCAAGGGCAAGGTCTGGATCCGAGTGTTCCCGCACATGCCCGTCACCCAGCACCCCGCCGAGGCCCGAATGGGTCGAGGCAAGGGCCCCGTCGAGTTCTACGTCGCGCTGATCAAGCCCGGCGCCATCCTCTTCGAGCTCGCCGGCGTGCCGATCACCATCGCCCGCGAGGCGATGCGCCTGGCCGACACCAAGCTGCCCTGCAAATGCCGTTTCATCGCCCGCGAGGGCGTTGCGGCCTGAGCGCGCCAACCGCCGCCACCAACCGAGACGACGCCATGAAACCCAAGGACATTCGCGAGCTCTCCATCACGGAGATCGAGTCCAAACTTCGCGAGACCCGCGAAGCCCTCCTCCAGAACAACCTGCGCAAGCACACCGGCCAGATCGACAAACCGCATACGTTCAAGGCGTATCGCAAGGACATCGCCCGGCTGGAGACCATCCTCACCGAAAAGAAGGCCGCCGCGGCTCCCGCGGCCGCCCGTTAACACGGAGCGCTAGACTATGGAAGCCGCACAACGCACCGAACGGAAAACCCTCCTCGGCACCGTCACCAGCCGAATGGGCGACAAGTCCGTCAAGGTCACCATCCCCTACAAGACCCCGCACCCGCGCTATCTGAAGGTCATCAATCGCAAGACCGTCGTGCATGTGCATGACGAGAAGAACGAGACCCGGATCGGCGACAAGGTCGAGATCATGGAGACCCGCCCCCTCAGCCGCCTCAAGCGCTGGCGCGTCGTCAAGGTCGTCCACGCCGCCAATACGAACGTCCTCGAGGCCAACCTCGAAGTCACCAAGGAGTAACGCGCCATGATCCAGATGCGTTCCATTCTCGACGTCGCCGACAACACCGGCGCGCGCAAGGCCTCGATGATCGGCCGCCTCGGCCCGAACACCGACATCGCGCACGTTGGCGACATCATCACCGTCAACATCAAGGAAAGCAGCACCGACGCCACGGTGAAGAAGGGCGAGGTGGTCAAAGCCGTCATCGTCCGCACCCGGGCCCCGCTCCGGCGCGCCGATGGCAGCTACCTGCGTTTCGACAACAACGCCGTCGTCATCATCGACGCCGAGGGCAATCCCAAGGGCACCCCCATCTTCGGGCCCGTCGCACGCGAACTGCGGGCGAAGAACTTCATGAAGATCGTCTCCCTCGCTCCGGAGGTCCTCTGATGAAGCAGAAATTCCACGTTAAACGCGGCGATCTCGTCGCCGTCATCTCCGGCTCCCACAAGGGCAAGCAGGGCAAGGTCCTCGAGGTGCGCGCCGCCAAGCAGCGCGCCGTCGTCGAAGGCGTCGCCATGATCAAACGCCACGAGCGCAAGTCGCAGGCCAACCCGCAGGGCCGCATCGTCGAGCGCGAGGGCACCATCCACGTCTCCAATCTCAAGGTGGTGACTGCCGCCGAGAAACCCGCCGCAAAAAAGGCTGGCAAGGCGCAGTCCTGAGTTGTCACTCTGACCAACTTACCACGCTGCCGGGTCGGAAATCCGGCGCACACCCATGAAGAAAGTCCCGCAACTTAAGAAGCACTATACCGAGGTCGTCGTTCCTGCCCTCAAGCAGAACCGCGGCTACGCCAACCCGCACCAGGTGCCGCGCATCACCAAGGTCGTCCTCAACACCGGCATCGATGCCGGGGCGGACAAGACCGTGATCACCGACACCCAGCGCGACCTCACCGCCATCGCCGGCCAGAAGGCCGTCCTCACGAAGGCCCGCAAGGCGATCGCGAACTTCAAGCTCCGCGAAGGCCAGACGGTCGGCGCCACGGTCACGCTTCGCGGCGAGAACATGTGGCACTTCCTCTCGCGCCTGCTCGTCGTCGCCCTCCCCACGATCCGCGACTTCCGCGGCGTGCCGACCAAGTTCGACGGCAACGGCAACTACAACCTCGGCGTGACCGACTATTCGATCTTCCCCGAGATCTCGCTCGAGAACACCAAGCGCATGATGGGCCTCGACATCTCCATCGTGACCACCGCCGCGACCGACGACGAAGGCCGCGAGCTGCTCAAGCTCCTCGGCTTCCCGTTCCGCCGCACCGAGGCCGCCGCCAAGACTTCCACCGCCGCCTGATTCCGCCATGCCGAAAACTTCCGCCATCGAGAAGAACAACCGCCGCATCGCCCTCGTCGAAAAGTACGCGGCGAAGCGCGCCGAGCTGAAGGCGATCCTCGCCAACCCGAACACCACCGACGAGGAGTTCTTCGCCGCCCAGAAGGCGATGTCGAAGCTCCCGCGCAACTCGTCCGCCATCCGGGTGCGCAATCGTTGCGCCCTCAGCGGCCGCCCGCGCGGCTACATCCGCCGCTACCGCGTCTCCCGCATCACCTTCCGCGAGCTCGCGCTTTCCGGCAAGATTCCCGGCGTCACCAAGAGCTCCTGGTAAAGACTTCCGGACCGGCAGTTGGATATCGGCCGGTCCATTCCCAACCACACCATGACTGATCCAATCAGCGATTTTCTCACGCGGATCCGCAACGCCACCAAGGCCGGCCTGGCCGAGTGCGTTGTGCCGCACAGCATCCTGAAGGCTGCGATGGCTCGCATCCTGAAGGAAGAGGGCTACGTCTCGGCCGTCGCCGAGGGTACGGATGAAGCCGGCCACAAGACCGTCGTCATCACGCTCAAGTACGTCGACAACACCCCCGCCATCACCAATCTCCGCCGCCTGAGCACCCCCGGCCGTCGTCTCTACTACGGCTATCGCGACATTCCGCGCGTGCTCAACGGCCTCGGCATCTCGATCGTCTCGACCTCCAAGGGTCTGATGAAGGATCAGGACGCCCGTCGCCAGAAGCTCGGCGGCGAACTCCTCTGCAGCATCTGGTAAAAGGAGAGAACCACCATGAGTCGTATTGGAAAACTCCCCGTTACCATCCCCGCCAAGGTCAAGGTCTCCGTCCAGGGCGGCCTCGTTCTGGTCGAGGGCCCGAAGGGCAAGGTCCAGCAGGCCTTCGACACGGTCGTGAAGATCGAAGTCGTCGACGGCGAGGTCATTGTCACCCCGCAGGACGAGACCCGCTTCGCCAACGCGATGCACGGCACCGCCCGCTCGATCATCAATGGCATGGTCCAAGGCGTCTTGAACGGCTACGTCAAGGAGCTCGAGATCCAGGGCGTCGGTTTCAAGGCCGCCGTCACCGGCAAGGTCGTCGACCTCGCCCTCGGCTACTCGCACCCGATCAAGTATGAGATCCCCGAGGGGATCAAGGTCACCGTGACCGACCAGACCAAGGTCAAGATCGAGGGCTGCAACAAGCAGCTCGTCGGCAAGGTCGCCACGGAGATCCGCGCCTTCTACCCGCCGGAACCCTACAAGGGCAAGGGCGTGCGCATCGTCGGCGAGCGTGTTCGCCGCAAGGAAGGCAAGACCGTCGCCTAACCGCGCCACCAACCAAAAGGAATCCAGCGATGAACACCATTCGCAAAGCCCAGCTGCTCCAGAAGCGCAAGTGGCGCATCCGCAAGAAGGTCGTCGGCACCGCCGAGCGCCCGCGCCTCTGCCTCCACTTCAGCGGCAAGCACATCTACGCCCAAGCCATCGACGACGTGAAGGGCGCCACCCTCGTCGCCGTCTCCACCCTCACCCCCGAGTTGCGCGAGCAGAAACTCGCCGCCAACGACAAGAGCGCGAAGGCGCTCGCCGACGTGTTCGCCGCCAAGGCGACCGCCGCCGGTGTCAGCAGCGTGGTCTTCGACCGCAACGGCCGCCGTTTCCACGGCAAGGTCAAAACATTCGCCGAAGCCGTCCGCCAGGCCGGTCTGAAGTTCTAATCCGAGACCATGAACAATTCCCGTTCCTCCTCCGACCGTGATCGTGGTCGCGGCGCTCCCGAAGCCCCGGAATCCGGACTGATCGAGAAGGTCGTCTTCATCAACCGCTGCGCCAAGGTCGTCAAGGGCGGCCGCCGTTTCAGCTTCTCCGCCCTCGCCGTCGTCGGCGACGGCAAGGGCTCGGTCGGCATCGGCTACGGCAAGGCCAACGAGGTGCCGGACGCCATCCGCAAAGGCACCGAGAACGCCCGCAAGAACATGGTGACCGTGCAGCTCAAGGGCGACACGATCCCGCATGAGGTGTTCGGCGAGTACGACGGCGGCAAGGTCCTCCTCCGCCCGGCGACGGCCGGTACCGGCGTCATCGCCGGCGGCGGTGTCCGCGCGATCCTCGAGGCGGCCGGCGTGCACAACGTCCTCTCCAAGTCGATGGGTTCGAAGAACCATATCGCGGTCGTCAACGCCACGCTGCTCGGCCTGCGCAAGCTCCGCTCGGCCGAACAGTTCCAGAAAGTCCGCCAGGCCTGAACCCTCGGCGCAACCATCCAGCGATCATGAAGCTTCACGAACTCAAGAATGTCCCTGGCGCCGTCCACCGCCGCAAGCGCGTCGGTTGCGGCGAGGGTGGGGGACACGGCAAGACCTCCGGCAAGGGTGGCAAGGGCCAGACCGCCCGCTCGGGCGGCAGCATCCGCCCCGGCTTCGAAGGCGGCCAGATGCCCCTCTACCGCAAGCTCCCGCACCGCGGTTTCAACAACAAGAACTTCAAGACCGTCTTCTCGATCGTCAACCTGGGCGACCTCGCCCGTCTCGACGATTCGGTGACGGAAGTCGACGCCCAGCTGCTGGCCCAGGCCGGGCTGACGCGCGACGCCAGCCTGCCGGTCAAGATCCTCGGCGTGGGCGAGATCGCCCGCTCGTTGAAGATCACGGCCGCGAAATTCTCCGGCACCGCCAAGGAGAAGATCGAGAAGGCCGGTGGCCAGGCCCTCCAGGCCTGAGTCGTTCTCCAGCGCGCCTTCGGGCGCGCTGCCCATTTACTCCCGCGATCAAACCCTCCCGTGTTCTCCGCCTTTGCGAACTGCCTGAAGATTCCCGAGCTCCGGCAACGGATCTTCTTCACGATGGCCCTCATCTTTGTGGCGCGCGTCGGCGCCCACATCCCGCTGCCGGGGATCGACCCGGAGCCGTTGCAGAGGTTCTTCGCGGATCAGGCCGCCTCGGGCGCGGGCGCGATCATCGGGTTGTACAACATGTTCACCGGCGGCGCGCTCCTCAAGGGCGCGATCTGCGCGATGGGCATCATGCCGAATGTCTCGGCCTCGATCATCATGCAGTTGATGGTCGCCGTGGTCCCCCAGCTCGCCCGTCTCCAGCAGGAGGGTGATGTCGGCCGCCAGAAGATCCAGCAGTACACCCGTTATCTCACGGTGCTCATCTGCTTGATCCAGGGCGGGCTCCTCCTCGGCGCTCTCGAGAACCCCGGCCGCCTGTTCCCGGGGTACAACGAGGCGCAGTACGGCTCCATCGTCATCGCCAGCAAAGGCTGGTTCCTCGTCACCTCGACGATCTTCCTCACCGCCGGCACGCTGTTGATGATGTGGCTCGGCGAGCAGATCACCCAGCGGGGCATCGGCAACGGCATCTCGATCCTCATCACGATCGGCATCCTGGCCGACATCCCGGGGGCGGCCGCGCAGACTTGGCAACTCTTCTTCAGCCCGATCGGCACCGGCCAGAGCTTTGGCGTGCTCCACGCCGTGGTCATGCTCGCCCTGTTCTTCGGTGTCACCGCGTTCATCGTCGCGCTCACCCAGGCGCAGCGGAAGATCCCGGTGCAGTACGCGAAACGCGTGGTCGGCCAGCGCGTCTACGGCGGCCAGAGCTCCTTCCTCCCGCTGAAGATCAACTACTCGGGCGTCATGCCCGTGATCTTCGCCAGCGCGCTGCTGACCTTCCCGCCGATGCTCATGCAGTTCGCGGGTGCCCGGTTCAACCTGCCTTTCCTGCTCGACGTGGCTGAGCGGATCAATCGCGGCAACTGGTTCTACTACACGTCGAACGCGCTGCTCATCCTGTTCTTCAGCTACTTCTGGGTGTCGGTCATGTTCAAACCGATCCAGATCGCCGACGATCTGAAGAAGTACGGCGGCTATATTCCGGGCGTGCGCCCCGGCGAGCCGACCGCGAAGTTCCTCGATTTCGTGATGACCCGCCTGACGCTCTTCGGTGCGCTTGCGCTCACGTTCATCGCGGTCATGCCGGATTTCCTCTACCAGAAGATCTCGCTGCCCCAGCGCGTCGCGTACTTCTTCGGCGGCACCGGCATGCTCATCACCGTGGGTGTCATGTTGGACACCATGCGGCAGCTGGAGACCTTCCTCCTGCAGCGCCACTACGACGGCTTCCTGAAGAAGGGGCGGATCCGCGCCCGCAGCACGACCATGGGCGGCGTCTCGGATGGCGCCGAGGCGCGGAACATCCAACCCCTCCTGATCACCTGCGCCGCGTTGCTCATCGTCGGTTTGGCCGCTTGGGCGATCCGTTATTTCTCCCAATCATAATTCTTTACTTCGCGGGGGATGGTTGCCATTTCCGAGCTCTTTTCCCTGCTTGGTTCGTCCAAGTCCAAACTCCTGATTCTCTCACCGGGGGCCGAATGCTCAGGTTCGACTCCCGATTTTCGTTCTTTGATTTCTGAGCACGTTTCAACCGAAGCTTTGCTTTCCGCCGAGTCGCAGCGGCAGACGCCCTTGGGCGCCGCCCTTCGCCGCGCGGTGAAATCGCGTTGCGCGCCGGCCGACGAAACCGTCCTTGCCGTGCTGCGCCGTTGGTATTTCGCACGCCGGGCCGAGAGCGGATTCCGCCTCGTCGGGTTCCCTCGCACCGCGCTTCAGGCGCTCGTCTTCGACGAATGGCTCGAGACGCGCGGCGAGACCCTCGACGCCTGCATCCGCCTGCCGGGCGCCACGGCGGCATCCTCCGCCACCGCCGCCCACTATCGCGACCGTGGGTTGCTCGTCGACTGGCCGTCCGCCACACCGGTGCTTTCCCAATCATGATTCCGATCAAGAACAAGGAGGGGATCGCCGGAATGCGCGAGGCCTGCCGTGTGGCCGCCGCCGTGCTCGCCAAGATGCGCGCGCTCGCCGCCCCCGGCATCACGACCTACGACCTCGACCAGGAAGCGAAGAAGATCATCGACGCCTACGGCGCCCGCAGTGCGTGTTTCAACTACCGCACCTCGCGCGGCCAGCGCGCCTATCCCGCGTACACCTGCATCTCCGTGAACGAGGAGGTGGTGCACGGCATCGGCTCCATCAAGCGCATCCTCCGGCCCGGCGACATTGTCTCCCTCGATGTGGTCGTCGAATACGGCGGCTGGATCGGCGACAACGCCACCACGGTCCGCGTCGCGCCGATCGCCCCCGAGGTGGAGCGGCTGTTGCAGGTCACCGAGACCGCGCTCCAGCATGGCATCGCCGCGGCCAAGGTCGGCAACCGGATCGGCGACATCTCGCACGCGATCCAGACCTTCGTCGAGGGCCACGGCTTCAGCGTCGTGCGCGACATGGTCGGCCACGGTGTCGGCCGCTCGATGCACGAGGAGCCGCAGATCCCGAACTTCGGACGCAAGGGCACCGGCGAGCGAATCCGCCCCGGCATGACACTAGCGATCGAGCCCATGGTCAACACCGGCACGCACCGGATCGAGACCCTCGCCGACGGCTGGACCATCGTCACCGCCGACGGCCGACCTTCCGCCCACTTCGAACACACGGTGCTCACCACCGAGTCCGGCCCCGAGATCCTCACGGTCCCGCCCGCCTGACCCGTTCCCACTTTTCCAACCACACTTCTAACTCAACACCATGCCTCGTCTCCTTGGGGTGGATATCCCCGCTAAGAAAAAAGTCCCGTACGCCCTGCGTTACATCTACGGTGTCGGTCCCGACCGGGCCGACCAGATCGTGGCGCAGGTCGGCATCGATCCCAACATGCGCGCCTCCGACCTCTCGGAGGAGCAGCTCAACAAGATCATGTCCTTCATCGCCGAGAAGAAGTGGGTGGTGGAAGGCGATCTCCGCCGTGAGATCACCTCCAACATTCGCCGCCTGCAGGCGATCAACTGCTACCGAGGCACGCGCCACCGCCGCAGCCTGCCCGTGCGCGGCCAGCGCACCAAGACCAACGCCCGCACCCGCAAGGGCCCGCGCAAGACCGTTGGCGTTGCCAAGAAAGCCGAGTAATCCGCACGACCATGGCTGAAGAGAAATCCGCCCCCAAGAAGGCTCCGAAGAAGGAAGCGAAGCCCGTCGAGGCCGCTGCCGCCGAAGAGACCAAGGCCGTCAAGGCCCCCGCCGCTGCCGACAAGGCCGCCGCTCCCGCCGCCGAAGGCACCGCCGCCCCGGCCCCCGAGGCCCCGAAGGCCGCCACCGCCGCCGACCTCCTCAAGGACGAAGTCACCGCGCTCAAGGTCCGCAAGGCCAAGGGAGCGAAGAACATCACGACCGGCATCGCCTTCGTGACCGCCTCCTTCAACAACACGATCGTCTCGATCACCGACTTGAAGGGCAACGTCATCTCCGCGGCCAGCGCCGGCAAGTGCAACTTCCGCGGCTCCCGCAAGTCCACGGCCTACGCCGCCCAGATCGTCGCCCAGGAAGCCGCCCGCGGCGCCATGGCGCACGGTCTCAAGGAAGTCCAGATCCGCGTCGCCGGTCCCGGCCTCGGCCGTGATTCCGCCGTCCGTGCGCTCCAGGCCGTCGGCCTCGAGGTCACCGCGATCATCGACATCACGCCGATCCCGCACAACGGCTGCCGTCCGCGCAAGCGCCGCCGCGTCTGAGCGCGTCGGAATCCACCATACTCTTCACCTCCGACCGTTCCTTTTCCATGGCTCGTTACACCGGTCCTGTTGCCCGCATCAACCGCCGCTTCGGCGCCCCCATCATGGGCCCGACGAAGGCGCTCGAGAAGCGCAACTTCCCCCCTGGCCAGCACGGCCCCAAGGCCGCCCGCCGCAAGACTTCCGAATACGCCAAGGGTCTCATCGAGAAACAGAAGCTCCGTTACACCTACGGCCTGCTTGAGCGTCAGTTCCGCCGCATCTTCGCGATCGCCAAGCGTGAGCGCGGCGTCACCGGCGCCCGCTTCCTCCAGTTGCTGGAGACCCGCCTCGACAGCGTCGTCTACCTGCTCGGCTTCGCCAAGACCCGCAGCGCCGCCCGCCAATTCGTCAACCACGGCCACGTGCGCGTGAACGGCAAGAAGGTCGACATCGCCTCCTACAGCGTTGTCCCCGGCGACGAGATCGAGGTCCGCGCCAAGCCCGGCTCCCGCCAGATCGCCGTGCGCAACCTCGAGGAGAACCGCCTCCGCACGCCGCCGCCGTGGCTCACCCTCAATGCCGAGGCCCTCAAGGCCACCATCGTCCGCCTCCCCACCCGCGAGGAGATGGACCCGGCCATCAATGAGCAGCTGATCGTCGAGTTCTACAGCCGCTGATAGCGCGCTGAACCGGCCTCGCTGAATCCCTCCAATCATCGAAACCCTCATCTTTTCGCACCATGCCCAAGCGTCTCGGTAAGTTCGAACTGCCCAACAAGCTGGTGAAGGTCGAGGAAGGCTCCACGCCCACCTACGCCAAGTTCATCGCCGAACCTTTCGAGGCCGGCTACGGACACACCGTGGGTAACTCCCTGCGGCGCGTCCTCCTCAGCTCCATCGAAGGTGCGGCCATCTCGTCGATCCGCATCGACGGGGTGAACCACGAGTTCCAGAGCATCGACGGCGTTGTCGAGGATGTCACCGACATCGTCCTCAACCTGAAGAAGATCCTCATCATCTCGCAGAAGCGCGAACCGGTCGTCCTGCACATCAAGGTGCACAAGGAGGGTCCGATCACCGCTGCCGACATCACACCCGACGCCAACGTCCAGATCATCAATCCCGAGCAGCTCATCTGCACCCTCGACCGTGTCCGCACGTTCGAGGCCGAGATCGAGATCAAGACCGGCCGCGGCTACTGCCCCGGCTCGGAGAACAAGAAGGAGGACCAGCCCATCGGCGTCATTCCGATCGACTCCCTGTTCTCGCCCGTGCGCCTCGTGAAGTACTCTGTCGAGGCCACCCGCGTGGGCCAGATCACCGACTACGACAAGCTCGTCCTCGAGGTCTGGACCGACGGCCGCATCACCCCGGACGACGCCCTCAAGCAGTCCGCCTCGATCCTCAAGCACCACCTCGACGTCTTCGACCGGGTCTCCCAGGAGCACTACGAGTTCGAGTCCGTCCAGCCCGAGGTCAGCGAGGAGCAGAACAAGCTCCGCAAGCTCCTCAACATGTCGGTCAACGAGATCGAGCTCTCGGTCCGCGCCGCCAACTGCCTCAACAACGCCAACATCACCACCGTTGGCGAGTTGGCGATGAAGACCGAGCAGGAGATGCTCAAGTACCGCAACTTCGGCAAGAAGTCGCTCAACGAAATCAAGGAGAAGCTCGAGGGGCTTGGCCTCTCGCTCGGCATGAAGTTCGACGAGCGCCTCCTCGACTCCAAGAAAGAAGTCTGACCGGTCGCGGCCGGCTCCACCCGCCGGCTGCGCCACACCACACCCGTTTCAAGCCAATGCGTCATCGCAAACACAATCACACGCTCGGAGTGACGAAGGAGCACCGTGCGGCGCTCCTCTCCAACCTCGGCGCCTCCCTCATCAAGAAGGGTCGCATCAAGACCACCCTCTCCAAGGCCCGCGCGCTCCGCCCCTTCATCGAGAAGGTCGTCACGAAAGCCAAGAAGGCCGCCGCCCTCGAGAAGAAGGGCGACAAGCTCCAGCCCCAAGCCATCCACCTCCGCCGCCTCGCCCTGACCGAGGTCCGCGACGAGGCGGCGATCACCCTCCTCTTCAACGAGAAGGTCGCCCAGTTCGCCAACCGCGCCGGCGGCTACACCCGCATCTACAAGCTCAGCCAGCGCCGCATCGGCGACGCCGCCGAGCAGGCGCTCATCGAGTTCGTCGCGGCCGACGATCCGGGCTACAAGAAGACCAGCCGTCCGCGCAAGGCCTCCAAGAAGGCCGCGGCCGAGCCGGCTGCCGAGGCGCCCGCCGCCGAGCAGTCGCAAGCCTGATTCGCGCCCCCGTCGGCGCTTCCCGCCTGGACAACATTCCAAGACGCGTCTCGCTTCGGCGGGGCGCGTCTTGCGCTTTTCCGGAACGTTCCGCCCGTGCTCCCCACCGACCTCACCGTTGCGCTCCTGCTGGCCGTCGCCGGCGGCATCGGGCTGCTCGTCGGGCTCTGGGCCTATTACGACCGCCGCGACCGGCGCCTCTACGACGCCACGCGCCGGAAGACCACGTTCCACTGCCTCAAATGCAGCCACGTCTACACCAGCGCGGAGCGGCATGAGACCTGCCCCTGCCCGCGCTGTGGCCACGAGAACCCGCGGCTGCATTTCTGACCCGTAGATTTCCACCCGCCGCTCCCGTTTCGTATCGACTGCCCCCGGGCGGTCCCGCCAGCTTCCCCCTCTTCTCGCCATGACTCAAACCATCGCCGTCCTGGACTTCGGCTCCCAATACACCCAGGTCATCGCTCGCCGCATCCGCGAGTGCCAGGTCTATTCGAGGATCTACCACTACAGCACCCCGGCCGAGACGCTGAAGAAGGATGGAGTTCTCGGCATCATCCTCTCCGGCGGCCCCTCCAGCGTCCTCGCGAAGGACGCTCCGCTGCCCGACCGCGGCATCTTCACGCTCGGCCTGCCGGTGCTGGGCATCTGCTACGGCGTGCAACTGATGGGGCAGTTCCTCGGCGGCAAGGTCGCGCACAGCGACGAGCGCGAGTACGGCCATGGCCGACTACAGATCCTCCGCCAGGGCGCCCTGTTCTCCGGACTCGGCCATGTCGTGCGGGTGTGGAATTCGCACGGCGACAAACTCACCCAGCTCCCCCGCGGCTTCTCCGCCACCGCCCGCACCGAGAACTCGCCCTACGCCGCCATCGAGAACGCCGAGAAGAAGTTCTACGGCCTCCAGTTCCACCCCGAGGTCCATCACACGGAGAACGGCGTCCAGATCCTCCGCAACTTCCTCTACAACGTCTGCGGCTGCAAAGGCGACTGGTCCATGGCCAACTTCGTCGACCGCGCCATCGAGGACATCCGCGCCAAGGTGGGCGACGGCCGCGTGATCCTCGGCCTCTCCGGCGGTGTCGACTCCTCGGTCGCCGCGGCGCTCATCCACAAGGCCATCGGCAAGCAGCTCACCTGCGTCTTCGTCGACAACGGCCTGCTCCGCAAAAACGAGCGCGACGCCGTCGTCGCCCTCTACAAGCGCAACTTCAAGATCGACCTGCGGGTCGCCGATTCCGGCCCGCTCTTCCTCAAGAAGCTCAAGAAGGTCACCGATCCCGAGAAGAAGCGGAAGATCATCGGCAAGACCTTCATCGAGGTCTTCGAGAGCTCCCTCAAATCGATCGGCAAGGCCGAGTTCCTCGCCCAGGGCACGCTCTATCCGGACGTCATCGAGAGCGTCTCGATCGGCGGCAACCCGGCCGCGGTCATCAAGAGCCATCACAACGTCGGCGGTCTGCCCGCCCGCATGAAGCTCAAGCTGCTCGAGCCGCTGCGTGAACTCTTCAAGGACGAGGTCCGCGCGCTCGGCACCGAGCTCGGCCTGCCGCGCGAGGTCGTCTGGCGCCAGCCGTTCCCGGGCCCGGGCCTGGCGGTGCGTATCATGGGTGCGATCACCCCGGAGAACCTCGAGATCCTGCGCAACGCCGATGCCATCCTCCACGAGGAGATGGTCGAGTCCGGCTACTACTACAAGGTCTGGCAGTCCTTCTGCGTCTTCCTCCCGGTCCAGACCGTGGGGGTGATGGGCGACGAGCGGACCTACGACTACGTGGTTGCCGTGCGCGTCGTCGAGAGCGTCGACGCCATGACCGCCGACTGGGCGCGCCTGCCGCACGACCTCCTCCAGAAGATCTCCTCGCGTATCATCAACGAGGTGAAGGGCGTGAACCGCGTGGTCTACGACATCAGCTCGAAGCCGCCGGCCACGATCGAGTGGGAGTGAGCGCAGTCCAGCGGCGGAGCTCCTCCCTGTTTCGCCCGCATCGCGCCCCGCCCCGGGCGCGCGCCGCATCCGCCGAGTTGCGTTCGGCCGCCGCGCTCGGCAACGTCGCGCCATGCTCCTGTTCCGCCGCCCGCTCCTGCTTGCCGCATTTCTGTCCGTCGTCGCCGGCGCCTGCGGCGCCGAGGCCGCCGAGGCGGTGATCACGCGGGCCCGCGCCTTCCTGGGCGACGAGCGGGCGCTCTCCGAGATCCGCTCGCTGCGTTACCGCGGCACCATCGAGTTCAAGGATGAGAACGGCGCCGTCGTCCCGGACGCCTCGGGTTCGCTCGAGCTGATTCTGCAGCGCCCCCAACAACAGCGCATGGTGCGCACCAACGCCCGTCTGCGAGAGACAATCGCGCTCGACGACCTCACCGGCTGGATGCGCGTGGAGTCCCTCGATCAGCCGGGGCGCTCGCGCCTGAAGATCCTCGAACTGGGTGAACTCCGCCGGCTCCAGGCCAACACCTTCGAGAACCTCGCGTTCTACCGGGGCCATGAGCAGCGCGGCGGCTCGGTCGAGCTGCGGGGCGTGCAGACGATCGACGGACGCGAAGCGGACTCCGTCGCCTTCAACCACCCGCATGGGATCACGTTCATCCGGCATTTCGACCAGCAGACCGGCCGGTTGCTGCTCACCGAGATGTCGTTCGGCGGCAGCGTCCGCGAGGAGGGCGAACTCGTGGTCGCCGGCGTCCTGTTCCCGCGGCGGATGCACACCTCCAGCCGGACCAGGGACGGCAAGCCCTACAGCGTGACCGTCACGATCGAGGAGGTGGAGGTGAACAAGACCTACGGGAGCGAACTCTTCGAGGCGCCGCTGCCGAGCGTGCCGTGATTGTCCCGGCACCGGCGCACTGTCCGGTTGCCAACCGCGGGCGCGGGGCCTTTCGTGCGAGGGTCATGCGTCTCCTGCGGTCCTCCGAACCGAACTTCCACTCTGAGCTCGCGCGCTTCTGCGCGACGGCCGCCGCGCCGGCCGAGATCCGCGAGTCCGTCGCCGCGATCCTCGCCGCCGTGCGCACGCGGGGCGACGCCGCCGTGGCGGAGTACGTCCGCAAGTTCGACCGCGCCACGCTCGCCCCCGCGCAGTTCCGGGTGGGCGCCGCCGAGCTGGCCGCCGGGGCCAGGTCGCTCACGCGCGAGCAGCGCACGGCCATCAAGGCTTCGCACCGCAACATCGTCGCCTACAACCGCCGCGGCCTCCCGCGCGACTGGACCGCGCGCAACCCCGACGGCGCCCAGGTCGGCGAGCGTTTCTATCCGATCCGCCGCGTGGGTCTCTACGTGCCCGGCGGGCAGGTGCCGCTCGTATCCACCGTCTTGATGTCCGTGGTGCTCGCGCAGATCGCCCGGTGCCCGGAGATCGCCGTCTTCACGCCCTCCGGTCCGGATGGCAAGGTTTCGCCCGCCATGCTCGGCGCGCTGCACACGATCGGCATCACCGAGGTGTACCGCATCGGCGGCGTGCAGGCCGTGGGCGCGATGGCCTACGGCACCGAGACGATCCCGGCCGTCGACAAGGTCTTCGGCCCGGGCAACGCCTACACGGTCGAAGCGCAGCGGCAGGTCTTCGGCACGGTCGGCATCGCGCTGCTGCCGGGGCCGAGCGAGGTCTGCGTGATCGCCGATGGTACGGCGAATCCTGAATACGTCGCCGCGGACCTGCTCGCGCAGGCCGAACACGGCACCGGGCGGGAGAAGGTCTATCTCGTCACCACCTCTGCGAAGGTGCTCGCCGCCGTCGAGTCCGAGATCACGCGGCAGCTCGCCGAGGCCGGTCGGGCGGAGCTGATCCGCCGGGTGCTCGCCTCCGGCGCGCTCGCAATCCTCGTGAAGTCGCTCGACGAGGCGGCGCGGGTGGCGGACTTCGTCGCCCCCGAGCACCTCGAGCTCGAGGTCGCCGCGAAGGCGGTGCCGGGGCTGCTCAAGAAGATCACCACCGCCGGCGCGGTGCTCGTCGGCGGGGAGACGCCCACCGCGCTGGGCGACTTCATCGCCGGCCCGAGCCACACGTTGCCGACCGGCCGCACGGGCCGGTTTTTCAGCGGCCTGCGCGTCGCCGATTTTCTGCGGCGCACGAGCGTGGTGCGGTACGACGCCCGCAGCCTGCCGAAGGCGGCGCCGGTCGTCGCCGCCTTCTCCGCGATGGAGCAGCTCGACGCCCACGGCCGCTCGTGTACGCGCCGGCTTGTGCGGCGTTGAACCCCGGCTGCGCACGGCGATCCCCTGGGTGTCGTATCGCCCCGGCCGTGTCGTCGCGCCGAGGGCGGGCGTGAGATCCTTCATGGTGAGGATCTGCGCCGGCCTGCGCATTTTTTGGCCTAGAATTTTGACTTAAGGGTGTGGTAATCGATCTTGTCGGCAGCCTGTTGCTGCCGTGCCTACCGACCCCCTTCTTCCCCTCGAAATCGAATCGATGGTCCACGCCGTGGTGGACCAGGAGAGCATCATCGCCATCACCGATCGACGGGGGACGATCGTCCATGCGAACGACCGGTTCTGCGAGATCTCCGGCTACCGGCGCACGGAGCTGCTCGGGCAGAACCACCGGCTGCTGAAGTCCGGCCGGCACCCGCCGGAATTCTACCGGAACCTCTGGGCGACGATCCTGGGCGGCCGCGTCTGGCGGGGCGAGATCTGCAACCGCGCGAAGGACGGTCATCTCTACTGGGTGGATACGACCATCTCCCCGATGCGCTCCGAGGGACTGATCTCCCACTTCCTCGCGCTGCGCACCGACATCACCGCGCGCAAGGTCGCCGAGGCCGAGCTGGAGGAGAAACAGAAGCGCGAGGAGGAGGAGCGGCGGATGGCCGCCCTCGGCCGCATGGCCGACGGGGTGTTGCATGACCTCAACAACATCCTCACCGGCGTCATGGGGCTGGCCGCCGAGACCCGCACCGAGGAGCGCAACGCCATGTTGCAGGAGTCGATCGGCCGCATGGCGCAGCTGACGCGCACGCTGCGCGATTACTCGACCGGCCGGCCGGCGCGGCCGGAACCGTTCCGGCTGCTGCCGTTGCTCGCGTGCGCAACCTCGCTGGTCCGCTACCGTAAGGGCGTCCCGCGCAACCTCGCGATCGTCGAGAGGCACGAGCCGCCCGCCGGTTGCGAGATCGAGGGCAACGAGGCGCAGCTGTTCGAGGTTGCCCTGAACCTCGCGGTCAACGCCGCCGAGGCGATGGCGGGCGTCGCGCGGCCCGAGCTGCGGGTCACCTCGAAGCTCGAAGGCGACCACGTGGTCGTGCGCTTCGAGGACAGCGGGGCCGGGGTGCCGGCCGATGTCGCGCCCACGCTTTTCGAACCGTATTCATCGACCAAGGGCCGCGGTCGGGGGCTGGGGCTCTCGGTCGCCCGGCGCATCGCCGAGGCGCATGGCGGGACGCTCGATCTCGAGTCCCGGGGCGGCGGCGGCCGTGGCGCCTGTTTCCGGCTGGAGGTCCCCGCCCGTGCCGTGGCCGGGACGGGGAGCGACCCCGCGCCGCGGGTCGGTCAAAGGCGGGTCGTCCTCGTGTCGGAGGACGACGCCGATGTGCGGCGCCTGATCGAGAACGCCGCCAACCTGAACGGCCTGAGCGTCATGTATCCGGGGGATGGTGCCGACCTTGTCGCACTCGCCTCCAAGATGGGGGCGGTGCTCGCCGCGGCGGTGATCGACTCGTGCGAGATCGACTCGAACGAGGGCACTGTGGCCTGCCTGCGCCAGGTCGCGCCGGGGCTGCCGATCCTGCTCATCTCGGCGACCCTGCCGGCCCGCGGGAAACGGATCACGCCCTGGGGCGAGGTCGACAGCTTCCCGAAACCGTTCGCCGTCGGCGAACTCGCCGAGGCCCTGCAGTTCGCTGCGCGCTCGCAGCCGCGGCTCTAGTCGCGGGGCGCGAGGCCGCCGCTCACACCGCCTGCTCCGGTGGGATCGCATCGAGCCGCACGCAGGCGACTTCGCGGCCGTCGGGCTGGGCGGCGAGCGGCGGCGTGGCCGCGCGGCAGACCTCGGTCGCGAATGGGCAACGCGGATGGAAGGCGCAGCCGGCGGGCGGATCGAGCGGCGAGGGGGGATCGCCGGGGAGGACGAGGCGTTGTCGGGTCTTCTCGCGCGCCGGGTCGGGTACGTGGATCGCGCTGACGAGCGCGCGGGTGTACGGGTGCGCTGGATGCTCGATCACCGCGGCGGCCGGGCCGTGCTCGACGATCTTGCCGAGGTACATCACGGCGACGCGGTCGGAGAGGTGCTTCACGACGGCGAGGTCGTGCGAGATGAAGATCAGGCTCAGGCCGAGGTCGCGCACGAGTTGCGCGAGGAGGTTGAGGATCTGCGCCTGGATCGACACATCGAGGGCGGAAACGGGTTCGTCGGCCACGATCACGCGCGGCTCGAGGGCGAGTGCGCGGGCGATGGCGATGCGCTGGCGCTGGCCGCCGGAGAACTCGTGCGGGTACTTCTTCGCGAAGCGCGGGGCGAGACCGACGCGTTCCATGAGTGCCGTCACGCGGGCGGGCACCTCGGTGCGCGGCACGATCCTGTGGACCCGCAGCGGCTCGGCGAGGGCGTCGAACACCGTCATGCGCGGGTTGAGCGAGGCGTACGGGTCCTGGAAAACCATCTGCAACCCGAGGCGTGTGCGGCGCAGCGCGGCGGCGTCGAGTTCGGCGAGGTTCTGCCCCTCGAAGACGACCGTGCCGGCGGTGGGCGGCACGAGCTGGAGGATGGTGCGCGCGAGGGTCGACTTGCCGCAGCCCGATTCGCCGACGAGTCCGAGCACCTCGCCGCGGCGCAGCTCGAGGTCGACGCCGTCGACGGCCTTCACCGTGCCGACCTGCCGCCGGAACACGAACCCGCGCTGCACCGGAAAGTGCGTCTGCACGCCGCGCAGCGAGAGAAGGGGGGCGGGGGAGGATGCGGGCATGGAGGCAGGAGACAGAAGCTAGAATCTAGAAGCTAGGAGTTCGGATTCGGAAAGCGGAGGACGACAGAAGGGAACGAAGAGAAGGAAGGTCGGAGGACGGAAGTGAGTGAACCGCAGAGAACGCAACGAGCGCAGAGCACGGAGGAAGCTGGAATCACAGAGAGCACAGAGGGGGAGGAGGACTCGGAGGGATGGAGCGGTGTTCTTTGAGCTCTTTGCATTCCTTGCGGTGATTGTCCGAGGGTAGGAGCCTGCTTGCAGGCGATTCCGAGTCCAGATCGCCTGCAGGCAGGCTCCTACATCTGAGAATGGTTGGACGATCTAGAGTTCGCCGGCCTGCACTCGCAGGCAGGCGGAGTGGTGGGCGGGCTTCGTTTCCGCGAGCGGCGGGGCGTCGCCGGTGCGGCATTTCTCGACGGCGAATTCGCACCGCGGCGCGAAAGGGCAGCCGGGCGGGAGGCGGCTGAGGTCGGGCGGGAGGCCGGGGATCGTGAAGAGCTCGGCGCCCTTCGGTTGGAGGGCGGGGATCGAGCGTTGGAGGGCGCGGGTGTAGGGGTGCTGCGGACGCGCGAAGAGATCGGCGGTCGTTGCACTCTCGACGATGCGGCCGGCGTACATCACCTGCACGCGGTCGCACAGGCCGGCGACGACGCCGAGGTCGTGCGTGATGAAGATCACGGCCATGCTGAGCTCGCGTTGGAGGCGGCGGATGAGGTCGAGGATCTGCGCCTGCACGGTCACGTCGAGCGCGGTGGTGGGCTCGTCGGCGATGAGCAGCTCGGGGCGGGCGATGAGGGCCATCGCGATCATCACG
>JAEZSJ010000442.1 GCA_023443985.1 Verrucomicrobiota bacterium
AGTACTACCGCGCGTTCATGCCCTCGGCCTACAACACCCGCGCCGAGCTGCGCGAGATCGAGCCGTACGTGCATTGCCAGACCACCTACGCCACCTGCAACCGCAACGCCGGCAAGTCCCGCGTCGCCTGGCTCTCCGGCACGGCCTCGTGGGCGCACCACACCGCGCTCCAGTGGATCTGCGGCGTGCGTCCCGAGATCGACGGCCTGCGCCTCGACCCCTGCATCCCGAAGAGCTGGCCGGGCTTCAAGATCGAGCGCGTCTTCCGCGGCAAGCGCGTGAAGATCGAGGTGAAAAATCCCGCCGGCGTGAGCAAAGGCGTCGCCTCGCTCGTGATCGACGGCAAGAAGGTCGATGGCAACCTCATCCCTCTCGAGCGTATCCAGGATATCACGAAGGTCGTCGCGACCCTCGGCTGAGCGCACCCACTGTAGAAACCTGCCTGCAGGCGATTCGTTTCCAAGAAGGCCGCCTCTTCAACGAGGCGGCTTTTTGTTCTCCAAAACGATCCATCTGGAACTCACGAACTCAGGAACCGATCCCCCTGTAGGCCCGCGTCGCCGACGTGGCACTCCGGAGCAGAAGAATGCTGTAAGCCGGCAAACAGGAACGGCGATGACCGGACCGGTAGCACCGAAGCCAGCGTACCGCGTGCTCCGCCGAGAGCGCCGAAATCTTGCGACTTTTGCCGGGCGTCGGTGTTTTGCAGGAAGCAGTCACCCAAACCCACTCGCACCACCATGCCCGCGATGCACGAAATCGACTACCAGATCCACGGCGACGACATGCAGTTCGTCGAGGTGGAGCTCGACCCCAACGAAGCCGCCCTCGCCGAGGCCGGCTCCATGATGTTCATGGAGGACGGCATCGAAATGGAGACCATCTTCGGCGACGGTTCCCAGAAAAACGACGGCTTCCTCGGCGCCCTCCTCGGCGCGGGCAAACGTCTGCTCACCGGCGAGTCGCTTTTCATGACCGTGTACCTGAATCGCGGTGACCAAAAGCGCCACGTGGCCTTCGGCGCGCCGTACCCGGGTAAGATCATCCCGGTGCACCTGTCGGAGATCGGCGGCACGTTGATCGCCCAGAAGGACGCTTTCCTCTGCGCCGCCAAGGGCGTGAGCGTGGACATCGCGTTCAACAAGAAGATCGGCACGGGCCTGTTCGGCGGCGAAGGTTTCATCATGCAGCGGCTCACGGGCGACGGCTGGTCGTTCCTGCACGCCGGCGGCACGATCACGGAGCGCACGCTCGCCCCGGGCGAGATGTTGCGCGTCGACACGGGCTGCATCGTGGCCTTCCAGCCGAGCGTCGACTTCGACGTGAAGTTCGTCGGCGGGATCAAGACGGCGCTGTTCGGCGGCGAGGGGTTGTTCTTTGCGACGCTGCGCGGGCCAAGCAAGGTCTGGCTGCAGTCGCTGCCGTTCAGCCGCATGGCCGACCGCATCTTCGCGGCCGCGCGCAAGGGCGGTGGCAAACGAAAGGGCGAGGGCTCCGTGCTCGGCGGCCTCGGCAACCTGCTCGACGGCGACAACTCGTAGCCGCGGCAGTGCGACCGGCGTGAATCGGCGCTTCCGCGGGAAGCGTCGAATCTCCAGCGTCGTGCCTACATGAAGGTACTCAAACCCTGGTTGGCACCTCTGGTGGCGACATGCGCCGTGGTCGGGTTGGTTGTCCCGGTCGGGCACTGGCAGCTGCATCGCGCGAAGCCGGAGGTGTGCGGTGTGTTGGGCTCGGGGCGTGCGGCGGGAGGGGAGCTGTGCGAAGGCTATCCGTGGCGAGATCCGTACTCTCCGTACGACCGGATGATGAACATCGTGGTGGAGAATGACGGGGCCTATATCGGCGAGGAGCGTGTCCCGTACGAGTGTTTCCGCCTGTTCATGATCAGGCACGCCAGACGTTGGCGTCCGGATTACGTCTCCCTCAGCGGCCCGACCGACGGGCGATTTGGCCATGGTGTTGAGGTTTTCGACACACTCAGGCTGTTGCATCTGGTCACGATCTGGAACGGATCCGCATCTCCGTCTGGAACGCGCCTGCCCGCCATCGAACTCTGGCGCGACGGGATGCCGCTCGAGGAGTGGGAGCAGCTGGAGAAGAAGGCCGCTGCGCCGCGTTGAGTCGGGCTCTGCGCGCCGACCGGGATTGGAGCACCGAACCGTACGCTTCGTCCGGGCACTCGACGGCGCGAACTCGCGTGCACCGGGCCGGTGGCGGGTCCCCCTCGCAACGAAAGTGTGAACCTGGGCGGGGCGGCGGTGGAGCGTGGACATCGGAGCGGCGAGGCGAACACTCCGGCGCGCAAACCCGTCTCCGCCTGCATGAACACTCAAGCTCTCCTCCACGGCGCGCTGCCCCAGGTCGCGTCCATCGTCGTCTTCATCCTCGCGTGCCGCGCGTACCTGCAACACCGGAGTTTCGGGCTGTTGCTGCTCGCGTTCGGTTTCGGCCTCGGCGCGTTGCTGTCCGGTGCGGCGCTGATCGCGTCCTTGGGCGGGCCGTCGCTATTGGCGGAGCTCGGCGCGGCGGTGCCCGGGCTCTGGATCGCGACGACGTACGGACCGGTGCTGTCGTTCCTCCTTGGTTTCCTTCTGCTTGGAAACGGCAAGTCCGCCGCCCCCGCGAAGAGCAAGGGCTCGGCCGCGAAGTAGGCGGGCGGAGTCGGCGCCGTCGCACGCGGGCGCTCAGAAACCGTGGGCGGCGAGGATGGCTTCGAACTCGTGGCGACAACCACGTCCGGTGACGGTCTGGTGGCCGAGGAACTGCGCGCGGTCGTTTGCTTCGACGAGGACCCAGCCGCGATCGGAGAGGGCGAAGTCCCAGCCGGTGTAGCGGTTGGTCGGCACGACTTGGCAGAGCTCCTCGGCGAGCGCGAGCAACTCGGGCCACCGCGGGAGGCGTGTGCCGCGATAGGCCACGCCGGTGTCGGGATGGCGAGGAAAGACGGTGCCGTCACGATTCTGGCCGTCCGTCGTGATCTCGCCGGTGGCGGTGTCGATCGCCGCGAGGATGCCGCCGGCCCCGCCGTTGTCCACGACCGCGCCGCCGGTGCCGGTGCGCAGCATGGGGTTGTAGAGGATGGGACCGACGCCGAGGTTCAGCGTGATGATCCTGATGGTATTCACCGATTCGGGATGAAAGGCCGCCAGCTCCGGCGCCTGACGGATGAGCTCCTCGACCACCATGCCGCCCGCGTACTCGGCGAGGAGGTCGCGGAACTTCGTCGCTGAGTCGAGGTCCGCCGCCCGAACGATGCGGATCCCCGTGCCGCACGCGGCGTCGCGGGGTTTGCAGATGACGCGGGCATGCCGTTCGCCGAAGGCCCGGAACTGCGGCCAGTCGTCGTCGGTGCGCACGAACAGGAACTCGCGGCGGAAGAACGCGCCGAAACGCCGGTGGGTCTCGTCCTTGTTCTTGAAGAGACTCTTGTTCTCCAGCCGGTTCAGCCGGCGGTAGTACTCGTGTCGCAGATGATCGGTGACGAAGGCTCGCTTCTCGGCGTCGGGCCGGTGGCGGAATCGGAAGAGCACGTAGTCGAAATGGTCGGCACCGAACAGCTCATGGCAGCGATGGAAGTCCACCAGGCAGCGCCAGCGCGCGACCGGCCCGAGCCGCTCACGGGCGAAATGGCGGCGGAAGTACGCCGCTTGGGCGCGGCCCTCGGGCGTGGGACGCAGCACTTCCCGGCAGGCACTCCGGAGCAGCGCGAAGTGGGCGCGCAGGTACGGCCGGGCGGCGACGAGAGCTCTGACCCGGGCGCCGAGTCCGTGCCGCGGTGGGGCGGGGACGGGCGGCGGGTTGGTGGCGGGCGTTGGCGCCTTCGGGATCGGACCGGGATGGCGCGGAGCCGGACTGGGACCCGACCGGATGGTCGGCGACGAAGGGGGAGTGACGGGGCGCATCGCAGCAGGTGACGGGGACCGCGGCGGTAGTGGGCACGGCGCGCGTGTTCGGGGTTGGGTGGAGGGCAGGAAGGAATGCACTTGGCGAGCGAGTCAAACGCACCGCGCTGGCAGTCGAGTGCCGTTCAGGACCGACGCGCGCGGGTGGCGGAGGGACGTTCACCGCCGCGGGGCAGGATCAAACGCCGTGGGCGGCGAGCATCGCCTCGAACTCGCGGCGACAGCCTTGGCGGGTGAGCATCTGGAAACCGACGAATTGTCCGCGGTGGTTTGCCTCGACCAGCACCCATCCTTGCGGGGTGAGCGCGAAGTCCCAGCCCGTGTACCGTTCACCCGGGATGATCCGGCACAGGCGGTCGGCGAGCGCCGCCACCTCCGCCCAGCGGGGGATCTGAAAACCGCGATACACGATCCCGGTGTCCGGGTGGCGCGGGTAGGACACGCCGTCCTCGTCGCGCCCGTCGGTGGTGAGCACGCCGGTCGCCGGGTCGATCGCCGCGAGGATGCCGCCGGCGCCGCCGTTGTCGACGACCGCCCCGCCCACGCCGGTGCGTAGGAACGGGTGGTAGAGCACCGGGGCGTCGCCGAGCCGCAGCGTGGTGATCCGCACGGTGTTGACGGAGGAGGGATGAAACACCGCCAGTTCCGGCGCCTGCCGGATGCGCTCCTCAAGGACCAGTTCGCCGCCGAACTCGCGCAGGAGCTCGTGGAGCTGGTGGGCGCGTTGCACTGGCGGGGCGGCGATGGCGCGGCGCACACCCCTGCCGCAGGCGGCGTTGCGGGGCTTGCAGATGAACTCGTCGTGCAGCGTGCAGAAGGCGTCGAAACGCGGCAGGTCGTCCGATCCCTGCAGCAGGAGGAAGTCGCGCCGGAAGAACGCTCCGAAGTGCCGGTGCGTTTCGTCCTTATTCTTGAATACGCTGGTGTTCTCCGTGCGGTTGAGGCGTTGGTAGTAGGCGCCGCGTCGCCAGTTCGTGACGAACTCGGCCTTCGCGGAGTCGGGCAGGTGGCGGAAACCGTAGAGCACGTAGTCGAAGGCGTCGGCGCCGAAGAGATTCTGGCAGCGGCGGAGGTCGACCCGGCAACGCCAGCGTGCCAAGGGGCCGAGGTGCTCGCTCTTGAAGTAGCGCTGGAGATACGCCGCCTCCGCTCGGCCCTCGGGGGTGGGCCGGCGCCACTCGCGGAAGGTGGTGCGGAGCAGTTCGAGGTGGGCCAGGAGGCGCGGCCTCGCCTTGACGAAGGCTTTTGTGCGCGCGGCGGGAGATTCGGGGCGGTGGAGGCGGGGCTTGGTCGCCGGCGCGGCGATGGATGCGGGCTCGTGTCGGGCGGTGCGGGAGGGCGTGGCGGTTGGCATCGGTGTTGGGGGAAGCGGGCGGTGAGTGGGCCACGCCGCGCCGTCGTATGGAGGTCCAGGGTTTCAGCGGGAAGGAACGCGCTCCGGCGCCGAGTCAAACGACCCGTGGCGGGCGGCGGGCCCGACAGGCGGGCGGAGCGAAGGCGGACTCCGCGCGCGGTAGTGCTTTCGCCCATGGCCCTGCGCGGCGCCGGCCGGATGCCGCGCGGGGCGGGATCTGGTAGGCTCGCGGGGAGATCATCCCCGATGAAGAACGCGACCACGACCAAACGGGAACTTCCGGCCCCGCAACGCGCCGCATTGCTCGAGCGGCTCCGCAAGCGCTTCGAGAAGCACGGGCATCGCCACCCAGGCGTCGCGTGGGCCCGTGTGCAGGCGAGGCTCGAGGCGGCGGCGGCGAAGCTCTGGTCGCTGAACGAAATGGAGCAGACCGGGGGTGAGCCGGATGTGGTCGGCGCCGTCGCCGACACGGGCGAGTTTCTGTTCGCCGACTGCGCTCCGCAGAGCCCCGCAGCGCGCGCCAGCCTGTGCTACGACCGCGCGGCGCTCGACTCGCGCAAGGAGCACAAGCCGACGGGCAACGCGGTCGACGCGGCGGCGGCGATGGGCGCGGAGCTCCTGACCGAGGAGCAATACCACGAGCTGCAGAAGATCACCGAGGTGGATACGAAGTCGTCGAGCTGGCTCAAGACCCCGGCCGAGATCCGCGAGCTCGGCGGCGCACTGTTCGGCGACCGGCGTTTCGGGCGCGTGTTCGTCTACCACAACGGCGCCCAGTCGTACTACAGCGGCCGCGGCTTCCGGACGATTCTCCGGGTGTAGCAGGCTGGACGCGCGACAAGGGCAACGCTTTCACAGGGTGGATACTGTCACGCGGAAGAACCGGCGCGCGGTGGCATCGGTCGTCCCGCTTGGGAGATCGGTCACGTTGACGATGGTGGGCGAGGTGCCGGCGCTGCTCACCTGGACGCCGTCGATCAACGCATTCATCGCCGCGCCTGCGGCGCTGCGAGCGAGCGGGGTCCACGAGAGCAGATCGGTGGAGGCCTCGACGGTGATGACGAGGTCGTCGTGCTCGCTCCAGAGCGGAAGCGTGGCGACAAGGCGTGCCGGCGAGCCGCTGGTGGCGATCTGGTAGCCGGCGGCGCCCGCCGCAAGCGGAGCGGTACCGAAAGCGTATTCGACGAGGTTCGGTTGCCCATCGGCATCCGGATCAGCGTTGGCAGCGCCGACTCCGGCGACGAGTTGCGCTG
Organism: Verrucomicrobiota bacterium; assembly: GCA_023443985.1. Taxonomy (GTDB): domain Bacteria; phylum Verrucomicrobiota; class Verrucomicrobiia; order Opitutales; family Opitutaceae; genus CAJCBL01. The sequence goes on from JAEZSJ010000442.1 coordinate 6,513, forward strand.
TGGTGAAGTGAGTGTTCTGCCACGCTTGGAACGCGGTGAGTGGCGTGGCGGAGACCGGGGCCCTCGTCGGGCCGGAGCCGAAGGCGTTCACCGCCTCGACCACGAAAAAGTGCGGCACGCCGCCCGGGAGCGCGGTGATGGTGGCGGTGGCCTGCGTGAGACCGGTGAGGATGCCGGTGTACACCCCCGGCGTGGTGCCCCAACGCACGGTGTAAGTGCTCGCGCCGGGCACGGCGTCCCACGCCAGAAGGATCTGGCGGGCCCCGGCGAGGGCGTGCAGCCCAGATGGGGCGCCGGGAGCGGCGACGGTGCGGTAGCTGCCGCGCACCAACAGGTCGTCGCCCGAGGAGCGATGCATGGTGGCGGAGTGGTATTGCGCGTTGTCGCCCGGGGCGAAGAGGTAGAGGCGCAGTTCGACGGGTTGTTGGATGTCGCGCAGAGCGGCCACGCCCGAGAGCGCCACGGTGACGTCGTTGAACCGGTCCCGGCCATACATGACCTGGTAGCCGGTGGCCGGCACGCTCTCCCACACGCCGCCGCCGATCCGGAACTGCAGGACGAGCTCGAGCGCCACGCCACCCCATGGGTAGCGGAAGCCTGTGTCGAGAGCGTCGAGGGAGATGCTCTGGCCGGCGGCCGGAGTCAGCGTGGCTGCGAGGTACATGCCGCGGGTGACGGCGACCGCGAGCGAACCGCCGGTGCCGAAGTTGTACCACTCGCCGGGCGGGGAGAACCCGAAGGTGCCGTCGAACTCGGAGGTGTCGCGGAACTCGCCGGGGTTGAGCGCGTAGCCGTGGAGTTCCGTGGCGAGCACGAAGCCCGGGCCGCGAGTCACCTCCGACGCGACCACCGCTCCCAAGCTGCGGCGCACGGGGAGCACGAGCGGAGGGTTGTCCAGCTTGTCATGATAGATCAAATCCGCGGCCTCCCACGCGGCGAGCACGGTCGAAGTACCGGCGGCGATCGGCACACCCGTGCGCTCGGCGCTGTTGGCGCTGCGCCCGGACGGGCCGAGCGCGTACACGGTTGCGTAGTAGGTCGACGCGTTCGTGAGACCGGCGAACGTCCAACTCGTGGCCATCCCGGCGTCGCTCCACGTGTAGGGTCCGCCGCTGCGGGTCGCGAGGCCCACGCGATAGGTGGTCGCGCCGGGCACGGGCGCCCAGTTGGCGGTCAAGGTGGAGTCGGACTCGGCGAGCGAGTGCAACGCGGGCGCGGCGAGCGGCGGCGCGGCGGGATTCAACCCGCCGGGTGTGCCGAGCGACCAGAAGCCTTCGCCCCAGGCCGTGAGCGCGGCGACGCGGTAGTAGTAAGTCGTGCCGCCGACGGCGCCGGTGTCGATGAAGGTGTTGGCGGCGGTGTCGAAGGTCTCGTGTGCCGCGCTGCGCTGGAAGTATCGCGTGGTGCTGCGGTACACGCGGTAGCCGGTCGCGCCCGGAAGCGCGGGCCAAGTGAGCGTGGTGCCGGTGCTGGCGTAGGTGAGTGCTGGCGCGTTCGGCGTGGCCGGGGCTTCGGTGATATCGGGCAGGTCGGTGTCGACGACGTAGAGGTAAATCGAGCCCTGCGGAAGCGTTACCGTGGTCTCGCGATCGAGGGTGGCGGTGGTCTGCTGGATGCTGAGGTTGAGCGCCTCGCGGTTGGTGGCGCGGGGATCACCGGAGAGATGATACAATGTGGCCGGCGCGACAGGATTGGCCGGGAGGGCGATCGTGACCGGTGTGGAGCCGTCGCCCCAGTCGACGCCGTCGTGCACGCCTCCGAGCTTGCGTGAGAGGAGCAGCAC
>JAEZSJ010000058.1 GCA_023443985.1 Verrucomicrobiota bacterium
TGCCGGCGTTGCGGTTGCAGGTGGCGTAGGTGGTCTGGCAATGCACGTACGGCTCGATCTCGCGCAGCTCGGCGCGGGTGTTGTAGGCCGAGGGCATGAACGCGCGGTAGTACTCGTAGGCGCGGTCACCGTTGCCCAGCAGCGCCTCGGCGATCACGGCCCAGCTCTGCGTGTGGCAGAAGATGCCGGCGTTCTCCTTGATGCCGTGGTTGTAGATCACGCCGCCCATGACGGTCGGCGGCGTGTGCGTGAACGGCGGCGCGCTGAGCATGATGCCGTACGGCGTGGCGAGCTCGCGGTTGAGGGCATCCATGGCGCTGCGACCCTGCGCGGGCGAGGCGGCGCCGGACATGACGGCCCAGACTTGGGTGTTGATGTAGATCTTGCCCTCGGCTTCGGTCTTCGCGCCGTAGCGGTGGCCATCGTCGCCGATGGCCCAGAGGTACCACTCGCCATCCCAAGCGGCGGCCTGGATCGCGGCCTCGAGCTTCGTCTGCTCGGCGCGGGCCCACGCGGCTTCGGCGAGGTAGGGCGAGGCGTCCCCGCCGAGCCGCGGCTCGGTCTGCGGCTCACCCGTTCTACTTGCGGAAGAATCTGCGAGAGGGTTCGCCCTACCGGCGGATTCATGCGCGGCGAGTCTTTCCGCGATCTGCGCGTAGGTGACGAGTCCGTACCGGAGCTGGAAGGCGACCATGACGGATTCGCCGTTGTAGCCCATCTTCACGCAGTCGTTCCAGTCGGCGTGGAGGCCGCAGGGCAGGCCGTGGGTGCCGGAGCGTTCGAGGTTGAACTCGAGCGCGCGGCGCAGGTGGCCGAGCACGGTGGCCTCGCCTTGGTCGGCGTATGGGAGAACCTTCTTGTAGAAGTCGAGGTCGCCGGTTTCCGCGACGTAGTCGGGGATGGCGTTGAAGAACCACTGGCAGTCGTCGGAGCGGTACTCCTCGCGTTTCGGCGGCGGCATCTGGCCCGGCGTATGGCTGAAGGGCTGCACGACGGGCATCGCGCCGCCGTTGGAAACCTGGCCGGTGAGCATGAGCTCGAGGCGCTCGCGGATCTGGTCCTTGAGCATCGGCATGGCGCCGAGGAAGTCCTGCACCGTATCGCGAAATCCGAGACCGTCACGCTCGCCGTTGTAGACGAGGGAGGCGTGGCGCGACCAGGTGTAGGTGATGAGCGCGTTGTAGGCGCCCCAGACGTTGGCCATCGAGTCGAACTCGGCGTCGGGCGTCTTCACGACCGCGGCCCCGAGCAGGTTGTGCCAATGCGACTTCAGTTTCTGGAGTTCGGCCTCGCAGCGTTCGCTGGTGCCGAACGCCGCGCGGGCCGCGTAGCCGTGCGAGTCGGGCGTGCCGAGGCCGAGCATGGCGATGAGCTCGCGCGTCTCGCCCGGCTGGAGGGAGAGCTCGACCTGGAGGGTGCCGCAGGCGTTTTCGCCCTCGGCGAGGAAGTTCGAGCACTGGCCGTCGGCAACGACCTGCGGGTTGGCGTAGGTGTTGTAGACGGAGCCGAGGAAACGCTCGCGCACGGTCTCGTAGCCGGCGAGCGGCGCGCCCACGAGCGCCATCCAGAGGCGGTGACAACCCATGAGGTTGCTCGGGTCGAACTTGTGGTACGGGTGCACCGCCATGCCGAGCATGTCCTGCTCGACCGTCGCCTTGGTGATGAACTGCGAGTACTGGAGATTTGTGAGGTCGTTGGGCATGTGCCACGGGCTGGCCATCTCGCAGTAGGTGAAGATCGCGAGCTTGCGCGGCTGCTTGCCCTTGTTGGTGACCTTCAGGCGCCAGTATTCAAAAGCCTGACCCAGCGGCACGAAGTACGTGCTCTCGGTCTCGATGGCCGAGTAGCGCGAGGTGATCGTCGTGTACGCGGTGCCGTGGCGGCAGGTGCTCTTGTACTTCGCGAGCGGCTTGCCCACGGGCTGCCACGACGAGGACCAGTAGTCGCCGCTCTCCTGATCGCGCAGGTAGAAGTAGCGGCCCGGCTGGTCGAGCGGCACGGAGTTGGAGCGCAGCCGCAGGAAACGCGAACCGAGCGCGCTCTTGTAGAAGGAGTAGCCGCCGGCGTTGTTGGTGATGATCGCGCCGTAGTCCAGCGACCCGAGGTAGTTGCTCCACGGGCGGGGCGTGTCAGGGCGCGTGATGACGTATTCCTTGGCCTTGTCGTCGAAGTGACCGAATTGCATGGGAGAAGAGTTGGGGGGAAGAGCCGGAGACCGAGCGCTAAATCACAAGCCGGCCGCCCTGCCAAGCGCGCGCTGCGCCTCCAACGGTCCGCCACAGGCCCCATAGCCCCGCCCCCCCCGGACGGCGCGTCCCATTCTCCGACCGCTTAAGTAGACGGTCGTCGGGTTAAGCGGTCCGTACGTGGGGCGATCGGGAGGTTGCCAGCCTGCCTTGGGGCCGCGGGTGAAACCACTCGGCGACCGGGCGCCGTACTCCGGCGGCGACTGCTTAAGTGGACGACCGTCGGGTTAAGCGGTTGGCACGCCGCGACGCTCGCCGACGGACGCCGGCGGGACCACCTCGCCGCTCGCCACACCGCGTCCGGCCACCCAGGCTTCGTCGCGCCATGACCGTCCCCCAACGCGAAGCCGCCCTCATCGCCGATCTCGCACTCCTGCCCAGTTGGCAGGAACGCCTCGAGGAGCTGCTCCGGCGGGACCGCCGCCGGGCCGGCCTCGATCCCGCCGAGCGGACCAACGCCCACCGCGTGCCCGGCTGTGTATCGCGCGTCTGGCTGGCCGCGACGCGCGAGGGTGAACGCTGCCGCTTCCGCACCGAGGCCGAGGCGCCGGCGGTGCGTGCGCTCATCGGCACGCTCGCCGCGCTCTACGACGATGCACCGGCCGCCGAGGTCGTCGCGCATGAGCCGACGTTTCTCGCCGCCCTCGATCTCGAGCGACACCTCACCGGCACGCGCCGCGAGGCCTTCACGAAGGCCCGCGACGCCCTTCGCGCCTTCGCCGCCGCGTAACAAAAGCAGCCTGGTCTTCCTCGCCCCACGGAAGCGAAACCGCAGACGCGACGGGCGCCTCGGCACTCCCGCCTCCCGCGCGCCGCAACCGCCTCAGGAGGTCTCATTCAACACGGGGAGAGAACGCTGAAGCTCACCGGTCCGCCAATCCCTCGTCCCCATGGTCAGTGTCTCCCGCGGACCATCTGCCAGGGGGCCGAATTGAACGATCTCTGCCGCCCAAGGGGGCGCCGGCTCAACAGCATGAGTCCGCCTCAGGCGCCAGCGCCGGCGTTAGCGCCCGCCGCCGCATCACGCCCGGGAGTGAGCGCGCGGATGAGCGCATCCACGATCTGTTCGTTGAACAACGGCTTCGTGAGCACCGCCGCGAGCCCGGCCTGTTTGAGCTGCTCGGGGGTGATCGTCGCACCATAGGCGGTCATGAGCAGCACCGGCACGGGGCGCGGCGACTCGGCGATCTTCTCCGCCAACTGCAACCCGTTGAGGCGGGGCATCGCGAAATCCGTGAGCACGGCCCTGAACGGCTGCTCGGCGCGGCTGAACAGCTCCCAGGCCGCCCCGCCGTCGGCCGCCACCGCCACCTCGCAGCCCCGCCGCTCGAGCGCGGTCGTGAGCACATAGACGACCGCCGCGTCGTCCTCCGCCACCAGCACCCGCACCCCGCGCAGCACCGCGCCGGCGTCCTCCGTCGTTGAAACGTGGACATGCGGGAGCAGCACGTGGAACGTCGCGCCGCGGTGCGGCTCGCTCTCGACCCAGACGGTGCCGTTGTGCCGCGCGACCACGCTCTGCACGACCGCGAGGCCGAGCCCGGTCCCCTTGCCGGCCGGCTTCGTGGTGAAGAACGGCTTGAAGATCCGGTCGACATGTTCGGGCGGGATGCCCGGGCCGGTGTCGCTCACGGAGAGCCGCACGTAGTCGCCGGGCGGGAGATGGGTGATGCTGGCCGGGGCCTCCGACGGCAGGCGCACATCGCGCAGGCTGATCGTGAGCGTGCCCTTCTGGCCCATCGCGTCGCGCGCGTTGTTCAGCAGGTTCATGAGCACCTGCAGCAACTGTGTCCGATCCGCCATCACGCGATCGTCGACCCCGCTCGTGTGCAGCTGCAGCTCGATGGAGCGCGGCAGCCCCGAGCGCAGGAGCATCAACGACTCGTTGAGCAGCTCGCCGAGCCGGATCTCGGAGATCGGTTCCGGGCTCTGCCGGCTGTACGCGAGCAGCTGCCGGACGACGGAGGTCGCGTGCGCGACGGAGTTGAGCGTGAGCTCGAGGTTCTCCTGCACCGGATGGTCCCGCGGCAGGTCCTGTTTCGCCAACTGCAGCCAGCAGACGATCGACGTGAGGCAGTTGTTGAAATCGTGCGCCACGCCCCCGGCGAACTCGCCGATCGCCTCCATGCGCTGCGCGTGGAGCAGCTGCTCCTGCAACACCTCGCGCTCCTTGCGCGCCTGCTCCCGCTCTTGGTCGCCGCGCTCGAGGCTCTTGAGCATCCCGTTGATCCGGCGCGCCACGCTCGCGATCTCGTCGTCGCCCGCCACATCGACCCGGCCACGCCCCCCGGGCACCTCGCCCACCAGTGCAACCTCCTCGCTGAGTCGCTCCAGGCGACCGATCACCTGCCGCCGCAACATCCACGTGGTCAGCAGCGCGACGAGCACCGCTGCGCCGGCCAGCTGCCAGAACATCAGGCGCCGCGCGCGCACCCCTTCCTGGTAGGCGGCCCGGTCGAGTTCCAGCCGCATGCCGAACAACGGCGCCCCGGCCGCGTCGCGAAACAGCGTCGCGACCGCCATGCGCGCGTCCGACAACAGGTCGACCCGCACGTCCTGCAGCGCCGGCGCCAGCCCCTCGGTGTCGCGCCACTCGGGCGCGGCGAGCAGGACCGGCCGCACGCCCAGGATCCGCTCCAGCCGCTCGAGCAGCCGCTCGTCGATCCGCCGCACCGCGACCAGCGCGCCCTGCACCGCGCCCTCGCGCGAGGTGGGCAGCACCGGCAGGGCCACGAAGAACGCCAGCGTGCCGTCGTAGTGGCAGAATCCATCCAGCTCCCGGCGCTGCAGACCGGTGCCGGCCACCTGTCGCGCCGCCGAGGCGAGGCCGACGACCTGGTCGCCGCTCGGCCGTACCAGGGTCTCCGCGTCGGCCGGCAACAACGCCCCACCCACGAAGTCGCCCGCGCGGCTGTACACCAGCATCGCGTCCACCTGCACATTGCGCAGCGAGTCCAACGTCCAGTTCGCGAGCTCGTAGGCCGGCGCCGGCGCGGCGGCATACGCGGCCGTGTCGTCCCATTCCGAATAGTCGCGCGCGGTGCGCCGCAGCGACTCGTGTTCGGCCTCCACGATGCGGTTCAGGCTGCGCGCCGCCTCCTGCGCCTCGCGCAGCTCCATCGTGGCCAGACCACGCATGAACACGCGCCCCGTGAGGCCCGCGATCAGCAGGATCAACCCGGCGAAAACAAGAACCACGCCCAAACGCGCTCGACTCTGAAGCTTCATGGGGTCGTCGCCGGCTCCTCCGGCGCTGTGAGCCCCTAGCAAGCACAACGGCGGCGGCGGAGCAACCGCGCGACTCCACCAATTTTGCGGGTGCGGACGAGGGGCCTCCCGCCCATCCTCCCCCTCGGCCGCCATGTTCTGCGACGCGCACAACCACCTCCAGGACACCTGGCTCTCGCCCCACCTCGAGGCGATCGCCGCCGCCGCCGCGCAACTCGACATCGGCGCCATGGTCGTCAACGGCACCAGCGAGGCCGACTGGCCGCTCGTCGCCACCCTGTCCCGACGGTTTGCGTTCGTCCGCCCGAGCTACGGCCTGCACCCTTGGGATGTCGCCGGCCGCTCGCCAGGCTGGTTGGACGCGCTGCGCGCCCGGCTCGCGGCCGAGCCCCACGCCGCGGTGGGCGAGATTGGGATCGACCGCTGGATCCTCGAGGGCGCGCCCGCCGAGTATTTCCCGGCCGGCAGCCCGCCCCCCGCGCCGTTGGCCGAACAGATCGCGTGTTTCGTGCCGCAGCTCGCGCTGGCGGTCGAACTCGATCGCCCGGCCACGATCCACTGCCTGCAGGCGTGGGGTCGCCTCGACGAGCTCCTCCGCTCCCTCCCGTCGCCGCGCCGCGGCGTCCTGCTCCACGCCTACGGCGGTCCCGCGGAGATGGTGCCCGGTTTCGTGCGGCTCGGCGCGTATTTCTCCTTCAATGGCGCCTTCCTCGCCGAGCGGAAGACGCGCCAACGCGCCGCCTTCCGCGCCGTGCCGGCCGACCGGTTGCTGGTCGAGAC
>JAEZSJ010000135.1 GCA_023443985.1 Verrucomicrobiota bacterium
GCTGCGCCGCCGCGCGCGGCGGCGCCACCCGGCGACCAGCAGGGTCATGGCACCGAAGGCGGCCGCATACGTCGCCGGCTCCGGAATCGCCGTCTGCGCGGCCAGCGCATAGAAGCCCCGTGCCACCAGGCTTTCGCCCGCGGCGTTGAGGTGGCCGCCGTCCGACGACCATTCCGCCGCCATCTGCTCGTACAATCGCCCGTCGCTCTCGAATGTCTGGAGCACGCCGCCCGACGAGTGCGCCTCAATGTCGGCGATGTCGAAGACCACCTTGTTGTTCGCCGCCGCCCAACTGCGAAGCGTCTGGTTGAATTGTCCGCGTTCCACGTTCGCGCCGGAGGAGGTCTCGAGCGGGATGGTCATGTACACAAACGTGGTGCGGGGGTTCGCCGCCTCGAGGGCCAACATCGAGTCGCGATAGGTCGTCCAGTCCGCATCGGGATCGATGTAGCAGAACTTGTTCAGGGCGAAATCAACCCTGCCGCCCCAGCTCGTCGTGATGTTGTTGGCAAAGTCGGCGACCTTCGCCGACCAGCCCGGGTTGCCGCGGGCATTCTCGTAGACCGTCCCCGCGCCGATCGTCGCGGGAGCCGTGGCGTCCTCCGCCACCGTCGTGAGCCGGTAGAAGCCGCTGTCGGCGGCGTGCAGCGCATCGAGGCCGGAGATCATGTTCGCACCGACCGAGGCGTGCTCGAAGTAGAACGTCGTGCCGGCGATCGCGTCCATCGTCGCCTGCGAGTAGCCCGGGACGGCCTGGACGGCGCTGTAGTTGATGACGAGGTTGGCCAGGGCCGGCGGCGCGACCACGAGGGACAGCAGCGCTGCCCCGGTTATCGTTAACTTGGTCAGGGTATGCATGAGTAGGTATGATTTTCGACCGGGTTCGTCGCGCATCCTGCGGGCGCGCCGCAACCGCACGAGTCCCTGCGCCGTAAAACCGCGTGAATTCCGCCCCGCACCAGGCCGCCCCCCAGTGGCGGCTCCTGCGCACCATGCCCGCAGAGTCGCCCAGAAACCCCTTGGCGCAGGCTCGCCCACCCACCTACACTGCACTTTTCCGATGAGCGCCCCCGCGCCCGAATACACCATCGAAGTCCGCAACCTCGTCAAAGCCTACGCCGGCGTCGCCGCCGTCAACGGCGTGTCCTTCTCCGTCCGCCGGGGCGAGGTCGTCGGTTTCCTCGGCCCCAACGGCGCGGGCAAGAGCACCACGATGCGGATCCTCACCGGCTTCCTTCCGGCCACCTCCGGCTACGTGAACGTCTGCGGGGTGTCCGTGGCCAGCCGCCCGGAGGATGTGAAACGCCACATCGGCTACATGCCGGAGAACAACCCGCTGCCCGAGGACGTGCGCGTCTCCGAGTACCTCTCCTTCCGCGGCCGCCTCAAGGAACTCTCCGGCAAACGCCTCCGCACCCGGATCGACACCGTCGTCGAGCTCTGCGACCTCAAACGCGTCCGCCACCGGATCATCGGCAAACTCTCCAAGGGCACCCGTCAACGCGTGGGCATCGCCGAGGCCATCCTCGCCGAACCCGATCTGCTGATCATGGACGAGCCCACGATCGGCCTCGACCCGCACCAGATCATCATGATCCGCGACCTCATCGTGGGCCTGCGCGGGCGCATGAGCGTGGTCATCTCCAGCCACATCCTGCCCGAAATCGAGGCAACCTGCGACCGCGTGATCATCATCAACCAGGGCCGGGTCGTCGCCGCCGGCACCCCCGACGACCTCCGCCGCGAGTTCCTCGGCCGCGCCAACTACCGCGTCGAGATCGCCGGCGAGATCGACACCCTCCGCGCCACCCTCGACGCCCTCCACCCCGGCCTCGCGCTCGATGTCGTCGATGTCGCCGACGCCAACGGCTTCGCCACCTACGAGATCACCTCCCCCGATTCCGCCGACCTCGGCGAGCAGCTCGTGCGCGAGCTCGCCACCGCCTCCGGGCTGCGCCTGCGCTCCTGCGCCCGCACCGAGGCCTCGCTCGAACACGTCTTCCTCGCCGCCACCCGCCGCTCGTGGGACGCCACCCTCGAGGACAAGAAACCCGGCCACACCACCTGAACCGCCCGCCGCCCCCGCGGTCGGAGCATCCACCCGCTCCCGCCCGCGATCGCCACCCGCGGTCCTCCTCCCACTCCGGTCCCATGCGTCACTTCTTCACTCTCTTCTGGCACGAGGTGCGGATGCTCTTCCTCAGCGCGAGCACCTACATCTCCGCCGTCGTCTTCCTCGGGTTCATGGGGTTCATCTTCATGCGCATCCTCGAGGACTATGCCGGCACGCCGCAGGACACCTCGCCCGCGATCGCGTTCTTCGGACTCTTCTTCCTGCCGGTGTGGGTGATGGTCCCGCTGCTCACGATGAAGAGCCTCGCCGAGGAACGGCGTGCTGGTACATTGGAGACACTGCTCACCGCACCGGTGAACTCCGGCGAGGTCGTGCTCGCCAAGTTCTCCGCCGCCTACGTGCTCTACCTGCTCCAGTGGCTGACGACGCTCGGCTTCGTCTTCGTCCTCTACCGCTTCGCCCGCGACCCGCGCCTGCTCGACCTCGGCCCGCTCGTGGGCGGCTACGTCTTCATCGCCGTGAGCGGGCTGCTCTACATCGCCATCGGCACCCTCGCCAGCGCCCTCGTGCGCTCCCAGGCCGTCGCGGGCGTCGTGTCCTTCGCGATCATCTTCGCGCTGACCCTCGGCATCCGGCTCATCGGCGGACTCACCTTCCTCCAGCAGGACAACCTCGGGGCGATGCGCGACACGTTGGCCTCCATCGACGTCTTCCGCCACCTCGAGGACTTCACCCATGGCGTGGTCGATACCCGCCAGATCGTCTTCTACTTCACCGGCACCGCCCTCGCGCTGATCCTCAGCATCCTCGGGGTTGAAGCCAAAATCCTGCGCAGCTGACATGCACTGGCCCGACAGCTTCCAAGCCAACCGCCGACTCCGCACCGTCAACCTGGCGCTGCAGACGCTCCTCTTCCTCACGCTCTTCGCGGGCATCAACTTCCTCGCGCTCCATTTCCCGGCGCGTTTCGACCTCACCCGCAACCGCTTCTTCTCCCTCTCCGCGGAATCCCGCTCCTACCTGGCCCAGCTCAAGGATCCCGTCCACATCGTGGTCGCCTTCGACCAACAGCCGGAGAACGAGGACGACGCACAGACCCGCCGCGACATCGGCAGCCTCGTCCGCGAGTACGTCTATGCCGCCCGCGCCTCCGGCCGCCCGCTGATCACCACCGAGGAGCTCGATGTCTTCCAACAGACCCGCCGCGCCGCCAGCCTCGGGATCACCAGCAAGAATGTCGTCGTCTTCGTCTGCGGCGATCGCCGCCGCTACGTCTCCCGCGGCGAGCTGTACCTGATCGAGAACGGCGAGAAACGCGCCTTCGTCGGCGAACGCGCCTTCACCGCCGCAATCCTCGATGTCACCGCCGCGGCCAAGCAGAAGCTGTACTTCCTCAAGGGCCACGGCGAGATGGAGCCGGGCTCCGTATCCGCCGACCGGGGACTATCACAGTTCACCGACGAGCTGCGGGTGCGCAACTTCGATGTCGATGTGCTCGATCTGGCCCGCGCCCGCCGCATCCCCGACGACGCCACGCTCCTCCTCGCCATCGGCCCCCGCGCCCCCTACCTGCCCGAGGAGCAGGACAAACTGCGCGCCTTCCTCGCCAACCAGTCCGGCCGCCTCCTGCTCGCCCTCGAACCCGGCTCGAACCACGGCCTCGACGACCTCCTCCACGACTGGGGCATTCGCGCCGACGACGTGCTGCTCGTCGACCGCGATCCCCGCGAGACGGCCGAAGGCGGCGACATCATCCTCTGGCGCTTCGCCCCCCACCCGATCACCCAGGTCCTCATCAGCAACCAGATTCCCCTGCTCGCCGGCCGCCTGCGCGTGGTGCGGCCC
>JAEZSJ010000274.1 GCA_023443985.1 Verrucomicrobiota bacterium
AGCTGCGGGACCTGGAGCTGCTTGAGCGCGGCGAGCACGTCGTTGCGATAGCCCTTGGTGTTCGGGATGGACGAGTCGGGGCCGACCCAGATGCCCTCGTAGATGCAGCGGCCGAGGTGCTCGGCGAACTGCCCGTAGATGTTCTTGTTGATGACCGGACCGGGTTTCGCGGCGTCGACGATCAGCTGGGCTTCGGCGGCCAGGGCGATCGGGGCGACCACCGCCGCAACCAGGGCGGCCAGTAGGGATAGGGGTGTGGAACGCATAGGCGGGCGCACAGTGTGCCCGCCTCCGGATGAAAACCAACCGCGGAATACTTGACCGTCACATGCCCGAAGGCGGGCGCGCCGGAGCTTGTGGACGGGCGGGGGCGGACCGGGGTGCGGGCCGCCGCGGGCGCCTACCCGTTGCGAGGCCTCCGGTCCATCCAGAACGGGACGGTGGCGAACCAGAGCAGCGTCGCGCCGAGCATCCAGCCCTTCACGGCCGGAAGGCCGAGGCTCCCGGCGAGGTAGAGCGCGGGGGGCACGATGAGGCCGGCGAGGGAGAGGAACGATACGGTTCTGACGAGCGTTCTCATGGGGCGGTGGCGCGCGGCGTGGAGGCGCGTTGGAGGAGTTTGCTGCCGACGAGGTAGATCCCGGCGGCGACGAACCAGCCGGGCAGGCTCACGAAGTAGATCTGGGTGTATCCGGATTTCACGGCCCAAAGGCAGGCCGCCAGGGTGGCGATCCAGGCGAGGCCCGCGGCCCAGTTGAACGCGGTCCCGCCGGCCTCAGCCCAGTTCGGGCGCAGGTGCAGGCGCGGCATGAGCCAGAAGTCGACGAAGATCACGGCGCCCATCGGCATCAGCACGAGCCCGTAGAGGGCGACGAAATCGAGCAGCTTCATGGCGACGGCGGGGAAGGCGCCGAAGACCGCGACCACCATGCCGGTGATCAGCGTCACGCGGACGCGGGAGGTGCGCGGAAACACCGCCTGGAAGGCGAGGCCCGCGCGGTAGATGGTGGGGTTGGCGGTGGTCCACCCGGCGATGATCACGCACAACAGCCCGGCGAGGCCGCAGGCGCGGTGGGCGAGCGGCCCCGGCAGCACGGCGGTGTCGGCCGGGTCGTGGTGCAGCTGGAGCGCGAAGAGGACCGAGGCGGCCATCCAGGCCAGATAGTGCCCCAGGTACATGCCGGCGGCGGAGGCCCAGCCCGCGGAGCTGCGTCTCGCGTAGCGGAAGAGGCTCAGGTCGGACATGCCGATGTGCATCGCCATGTTGCAGAACCAGGCGAAGAAGAACACGTGCCAGAAGGTGAACTTCACCTGGCCGGCGAGCGGCGCGCCGCCCTTCCAGATCGCGGTGTTCGCGAGTGTCCAGAGATCGGAGACCGAGCGGATCGTCGTGCCGGTGGCATCGAGGAAGTCCTTCAGGCCGATGAGGCCGAAGGCGAGGAAGACGAGCGTCATCCACGGCGCGGCGTAGTTGGCGATCCGGGCGACGATCCGGTACCCGCGGGCGGCGACGACGGCGATGGCGGCGCCCACGCCGAGCGCGGCGGCGACCCAGCCGACGCTGTTGGGCAGATAGTCGTTGAGGGCCGGCATGGGGAACCCGAACCACACGCCGAACGCGGTGGCCGAGACGGTGACCATGGCGCCCGCGAGGAAGCAGAACATCACGCCGTTCGCCAGGTTGTAGAGGGTGACGAGACGCCGCCCGCAGATGCGTTCGAGCTGGTAGTAGAGCGTGAGCCGCGCGCGGGTGGCGATCGGCGCAGTCATGAACCTCCAACTCAGCACCGCGAGCAGGTTGCCGAGCAGGAGACCGACCAGGAGGTCGAAGGCGCTCACGCCGGCGGCGACGAAGAGCGGGCCGAGCATGAGTTCGGTGCCGGCGGTGTGCTCGCCGGCGTACACGCCCACGAAACTGCGAAACCCGAGGTGTGCGGAGGGCGGGACGGGCTGACGTTCGAATTCTTCCACCGGGGCGCCGGTGGCGGGGGCAGCTTGGTCAGACATGATGGGACGGCGTCGGGAGGCGCGTTGGGGTGTGGAGCAGGGTGTAGGGGCTGGCGCCGGCGCGAGCAAGCTGCGCGGCGGCGAAGTAGCTTTCCGCGTTCAGTGGAAGATACCGGACAGTCCGTGGGAGGGCGCAGAGCGAAACCCTTGGCGAGCTGCGCCACGGACTATGGAAACGGGTTTGTCGGCCGCTGCCGTCAGCGCGGATCGAACTTGCTGTTGTCGAGCGGGGCCTCCTCGGGCGCGGAGCCGTCGGGCGCGGCGAGCGTGAAGGTGGCGTAGAGGCGGATGTCCTCGGAGGAGGCACCGAGCATCACGGTGAAGCGCCCGGGCTCCACGGCCCACTGCTGCTCGCGGTCGTAGAGCTCGAGTTCGGCGCGGCCGAGGGTGAGCGAGACCGTCTTCGTCTCGCCGGGGGCGAGGCTCACGCGGGTGAAGCCGCGCAGGGCCTTGTCGTAGGTCGTCACGGAGCTGTAGTCGTCGCGCAGGTAGAGCTGCACGACCTCGTCGCCGGCGCGCGTGCCGGTGTTGGTGATGTCGGCGGAGACGGTGACGGTGGCGGACGGCAAATTCTGGCGCTCGGGGGTGATGCGAAGGTTCGAATACGTGAAGGTGGTGTAGCTCAGGCCGTGGCCGAACGGGTACAACGCGCCGGTGACCTGCGCGAAATCGCGGTCCTGCGAACCGGGGCGCGCGGGGAAGTTGAACGGGATCTGGCCCACGCTCTTCGGGAAGGTGATGGGGAGTCGGCCCGAAGGATTGAAGTCGCCGCAGAGCACGTCGGCCAGCGCGGCGCCGCCCTGCTCGCCGGGGAACCACAGCTCGACGATGGCGGGCACGTGCTTCTGCGCCCAGTTCACGCTGAGCGGGCGGCCGTTGCTGAGCACGAGCACGAGCGGTTTGCCGGTGGCGTGGAGCGGGCGGAGCAGCTCCTCCTGATGGCCGGGCAGATCGAGGCTGATGCGGCTGGCGGACTCCTGGCTGATCTCCTCGGTCTCGCCGAGCACGGCGACTATGAGGTCGACATCGGCTGCGGCGGCCACGGCGGCGTCGATCCGCGCCTGGTCGGTGGCGGAGAGCGGCTCCTTGAAGGTGTCGCTCTCGGGGAACGCCTCGTCGACGACGTCGCAACCCTTTTCATATTTCACCTCGACCGTGGAGCCGAACTTGGCGCGCAGGCCGGCGAGCGGAGTGATATAGTCGAGGCGCTGCGGACCGTAGCGCGACCACCAGCCGCGGGCGTCGTCGGCGAGCGGACCGGCGACGAGCACCTTCTTGAGCTTGGTGCGGTCGAGCGGGAGCGCGTTGGCCTCGTTCTTGAGGAGGACGATGGACTCGCGGGCGGCGCGGGCGCTGGCGGCGGCCGCCACGGGATCGGCGAAGAGCGCGGAGGCGGCGGCCGGGTCGCGGTAGGGCGCGTCGAAGAGGCCGAGCCAGTACTTCACGCGGAGGATGTCGCGCACGCGGGCGTCGATCGTCGCAATGGGCAGCTTGCCGTCGCGCACGAGCTGGCGGAGCGGTTCGCCGTAGGCCTCGGGCGGGGTGAAGTTGGTGCGGATGTTCAGGCCGGCGTCGACCGACTGGCGGATCGCCTCGGCGGGCGTGGCGGCGACGCGGTGCTTGGTATGGATGAACTCGACGGCGGCGCTGTCGGAGACGACGTAGCCCTTGAAGCCGTATTCGCCGCGGAGGATGTCGGTGAGGAAGAGCCGGCTGCCCTCGACCGGCACGCCGTCGTAGTCGTTGTACGAAGCCATCACGCCCAGCGCGCCGGCGTCGCGCACGGCGACGCGGAACGGCGCGAGGTAGAGCTCCTGGATCTCGCGCCACGTCGCCTGCGGGTCGGTGCGCGCCTCGCCGTCGCGGCCGCCCTTCGGGATGCTGTAGACGGCGTAGTGCTTGAGCGTGGAGACGACGTGCTCGCCCTGGATGCCGCGCACCTGCGCAAGGCCGTATTGAGACACGAGGTACGGATCCTCGCCGTAGGTCTCGGTGGTGCGGCCCCAGCGCGGGTCGCGCGCGAGGTCGAGCACGGGCGAGTAGACGTTGGTGTAGCCGAGGGCGCGCGCCTCGCGGCCGGTGATGCGGCCGATCTCGGCGACGAGCGGCACATTGAAGGGGGCGCCGACGGCGAGCTGGGCGGGGAAGCTGGTGGCCTGGGAATGAAGGAGGCCGCGAATGCCCTCGTTGGTGAAGTCGACCGGGATGCCGAGGCGCGTCTGCTCGACGAACCAGCGCTGCACCTCGTTGATCGCCTGCACGTGGAGCGACCAGGGCAAATCGTGGACGGGGTCGGCGAAGTTGCGCTGCCAACCCTCGTTGCCGTTCATGTGCTCGTCGATGTTGCCGATCCCGTCCTTCCAGAACGCGGTCTTCCACGCCTCGGTCGGCAACTCGTCCTGCAGCACGCGCGGGAAGCCGTAGAGCGTGGTCATCTGCGCGGTCTTCTCCTCGAACGTCATGCGTGCGACCAGATCATCGATACGCTGGTCGACCGGCAGCGCCGGGTCCTCGTACGGGTCGCGCGCACCGTTCTTGTTCAGGTCGATCCAACCGTCGCGGTAGAGGGCTGCCGGCGGCGTGGCGCCGGGCACGAAGAACTCGGCCGGTGGCGGGGCGGCGAAAAGAGCGGCGGCGGAGCAGGGCAGGGCGGCGAGGCGGACGAGGAGACGCGGGTTCATGGGAGGGGGGGAAAGGGGTGGCGCGGAGTGCGCGGGCTTGGCGACTGTTGGTGGGTATCGGCGAACGGGCCAGCTTCCGGGCCGTTGGACTGTCGGAGAAGCGCGGATTGTCGCAGCGCGCTGCGGCGATTGCGGTGTGATGGATGTTTGGGATCGCGGCAACGAGGGCTCGGGCCGCGATCTGCGCCGATGATAGATCGGCGTTCGTCGCGCTTTGGCAAACGGCGACCTCCGACAGTGTGAATCGCTCGCCGTTGCTGGGGGGAGCCGGGCAGTCGCAACCTTCACCGCCGCGTTTCCTCTCCCGAGTTCTCCCCGTTTACGGAAGCCCGAGGAAAGCAGCTCTCTTCGCAGCCCTCGGCCTCGTCGGTCAAATCCCGCTCCGTTCCCAGTATCCGATACTTCCCGATTTCCAAGCCGATCCTTCGGCCCGCGTGGTCGGCGACCCGAACGTGTTCATCGGTGACGACGGTCAGGCGTACCAATATTTCGGAGGCTGCCGCAAGCTCGGCGTGGTGAAGCTCAAGGAAGACATGGTGGCGCGCGACGGCCCGGGGCCGGAGGCTGGAGCGGGGGCTTGGCAGTTCAGTAGGTGATGCGCTCGGAGCGGGTGATCTGGTAGGACGGCTTCGTGCCGTCGGGTGCGGTCACGTTGGTGAAGCGCACGTCTTCGGCGAGGTCGACGGTCACGCTGGCGCCGGCGGGGAGGCGGAGGTTTTCGAAGACGAGATCGC
>JAEZSJ010000287.1 GCA_023443985.1 Verrucomicrobiota bacterium
GCGCGGGCGCCAGCGCATGCTCCCAGAGGTGCAGCACCCGCCAGCCCGCCGCCCGCAGGGCCCGGTCGAGCCGACGGTCGCGCGCCCGGTTCGCGGCGATCTTCGCGTCCCAAAACGCCCGCCGCGCCTTCGGCCGCGTGTAATGCCGCGGACACCCGTGCCAGAAACACCCGTCGACAAACACCACCAGCCGCTACTTCCGGAACACGAAGTCCGGCCGCACCGTGAGCAGACGAGAGGCCACGGAAGACGGACGGCGGATTTGAACCACGGAGGACACGGAGGGCGCAAAGGTCGAACCGGCCCGGCCTCTTTGGTCCTTCCTCCGTGTTCTCTGTGCACTCTGTGGTGAACCCTTCCCGCCACCGCCTACTGCCCAACGGCTACCGGCATCCGCCCACTGTCCGAGCAGCCGCAGCCTGCACCCTCGCCGCGACCCCGTGATGCCCGCCGCGCGCAGCAACGCCACCAGCCGCAGCTCCGTCGACGCGTTCCCCGCCGACCGGATCCGCGCCATCAGCGCACTGCGCTGCTTCGCGGTGAAGATGTCGGCCATGCGGGGAGCAAGCCGCCCCACCTCCCTGGAGGCAAACCCCGGGGAACCGGCGCGACCCCAACCCGCCGCAGTTCGGGCTTGCCGGAACCCCCGGTATTACCACGCTTCTCCCCGGTATTACCGGGCAAACGCCCGGCAATACCGGATCCATGAACAAGCTCGCTCTCCTCTTCCACTCCGCGGTCCGGGCCGAATTGCTCCAGATGCTGTTCGGCCTGAACCCCGCCCGGCTCTACCGCGCCGAGATCATCAAGCGCACGGAGTTCGCCCCCGCCTCCGTCGAGGAGGAGCTGGCGAAGCTGGTGAAGCTCGAGCTGCTCACGACGACCACCGACGGCAACCGCCGCTACTACGAAGCGAATCGGGCGCATCCGCTCTTCCCGGAGCTGCGCAACATCGTCCTGAAAACCTCCGGCCTGCGCGACCTGCTCCACGGCGCCCTGCAGGCCGCGAAGAAGATCGAGTACGCCTTCGTCTTCGGCTCCTTGGCCGACCTGCGTGAACGCGCCGAGAGCGACCTCGACCTCATGGTGGTCGGCGCCGCCACCCACCGCGACCTCGCCACGCCACTGCGCGCGCTGGCCGAGAAGCTGGGCCGCGAGGTGAATCCCCACTTCCTCACTACCGCGGAACTGCTCCGGCGGCTCGCCGCCCGCGACCACTTCCTCGGCGAGGTTGTCGCGCAACCGAAACTCTTCATCATCGGGGACGAACATGAGTTTGCCGACATGGTTGGCCGCGGGCTGGCTCCAGCGACACCGGACCAGTCCTGAGGAGATCCGGGACCTGTGGCGGATCGTGGAGCGCGACCTGCGCGACGCGGCATCCGACACCATCTCCGCGGACTGGCGCTACGGCATTGCCTACAACGCCGCGCTCAAGCTCTGCACAATCCTGCTCGCCGCCGAGGGCTACCGTCCCGCCAAGGGTCAGCTCGCCCACACTCGCACGCTCGGAGCCCTACCGCACATCCTCGGTGAAACGCACCGCGGCGACGCCGACTACCTCGACGGCTGCCGCCAGAAACGGAACGTCATCGAGTATGACCGCGCCGGCGACGCCTCCGAGACCGACACCGCCGAGCTGATCGCCTACGTCCGCGAGCTGCAGGCGCAGGTGCTGGCTTGGCTCCACGAGAAGCACCCGGAGCTCGCGCCGCGGCGGTGATCCAGCTCGCCTCACGGTCGTGGCGCAGGCGGCCCTGCCTGCGATGTGGGCGCCCTTCCCTTTGTGGCGAATTCTTCCCGGTTTCCGACCGTGTTCCACACTCTGCCTTCTTCGTTCCACTTGGCCGCGGCAGCCGCGGCCCCCGCCACCACCCGCGAATCCCCGCCGCGCTTGCAGCGCCACCAGCCGCAGCTCCGTCGACGCGTTCCCCGCCGACCGGATCCGCGCCATCAGCGCACTGCGCTCCGCGGGAGTGAGGCTGTCGATCATGGCCGGACGCAAGCTCCAGCGCCCGGCCGGCCTCACGGTAGCCGCAGAAAAGCCGCCAAGGGATCGGCCGCGAACTGAACGAGCTCCGCACGCTTCGCCCGCAACAGCTGCTCGATCAGGTCCGTGCTGCAGTTGCCCAGATCGATCCCGACCACCTTCGGCGGCGCTCCTTGGAGAAAACTCAGATGCCGGAAGTCCTCGTCTTTCGACACGATGACGAGCCCCTGTTCACGGGCGTGCCGCCACACCGCATCGTCGGCGACGGCCTTGAGCCCGCAATCCCGCACATGGACACAGCCTGGGAACACGTCGGCCAACCGGCGGACCAGCTGGGGTGACAGGTTCTCGTCGAACAGCAGCCTCATGCCGCCGGGGCGGTGTAGAGCCGCCGCTCACGATCTGCCGCGAAGGCGAGGCAGGCGCGAATGTCGTCGAGCGTGAGATCCGGAAAATCGGCGACGATCGCTTCCGGCGTCATGCCGCCGGCGAGGTAGTCGAGCACATCATAGACCGTGATGCGCAATCCCCGGATACAGGGTTTGCCGCCCCGTTTGCCCGGCTCGACCGTGATGATGCCGCGGTAATCCATGCGCGGGACGATAGCGGGCCACGCCCTCGAGGCAAGAACCCGGCCCGCGGCCAGCCCGAACCTGACGGCCAACGACCGGTTTGGGCAGCGGAGCGCGCAGCGGACACAGAGGCCGCCGCCACGACGGGAACCTCCACATTCCCTGTCATCCGTGGTCACCGTCCGACTATCCAATCATGCCCCACCCGACATCGAATCCCACCACACAGGAAGACCGCTGCCGTTATTTCCAGGATACATCCATTCAGGGGGCAACCCGGTTTGGGTTTCATCGCCGTATCAATCCTTGCGACACAGAATCAGACTGCTCAGAACGGGCAGGCCTGCCACAGCGACATCGCCGCGCCAAGAACCGCAGCCGGGTCCGCTATCCCGTCACGCTGCTCACCACCCGCGCTCATGCCTCGGCTCCTCCCGGCGCACTTCCCGGCTGTACCCGCCTGATTCGCACGGTCACTGTCGCGGCATGTCTTCCGGGAAGAAATGGACCCGCGACGAACTGCTCGTTGCCCTCAACCTCTACCACAAGCTCACGTTCGGGCAGCTGCACCAACGCAACCCCGCCATCGTCTCCCTCGCCGCCAAACTCGGCCGCTCGGCCGGCAGCGTCGCGATGAAACTGGGCAACTTCGCCTCGTTCGATCCCGTGTTGCGCCTGCGCGGCATCAAGGGTCTCGCGGGCGCCAGCGCCCTCGATCGCTCGCTCTGGAACGAGTTCCACGCCGACCTCGGCGAAGCCGTACCTGCGAGCGAGGAGGCGCTGCGCGCCCTCTTCCATGCCGACGATGCCACCGACCTGGAGGTGCTGCCGACCGAAGGCATCCGCGTACGCCGCCGTCCGCCCACCGGCGCGACGGAGAAGACGGCGACGGTGAAGCAACGCCGCGGACAGGAGTATTTCCGGGAAGCGGTCGTGAACAACTTCGGCGGCCGCTGCGGCGTCACCGGTCTTTCGGTACGTCCGCTCTTGATCGCGTCGCACATCCTGCCGTGGGGCAAGTACCCGGCCGAACGGCTGAACGTGCGCAACGGGCTCGCGCTCTCGCGGCTGCACGATGCGGCGTTCGATCGCGGCCTGATCACCTTCGACGCGGAGCTGCGCCTCGTGCTCTCGCGGCAATTGCGCGACGCGTTGCCGGAGCGGACCGTCGCAGAAAACTTCGCCGCCTACGCCGGTGCGGCGCTGTGCCTGCCCGTCGACGCGGCACCGCCCGACCCCGCGTTCCTGGCGGTGCATCGGAAGACGGTGTTCGAACGGTTCTGAGCGAAGGAACGGCGTTCGCAGCGGCCCATCATACCCGTCGCCGGGCGTAATGTGAACAGACGATGAGTCATAACTGCGCCCGGGCCGTCCGGCCGCAGGTGCGCCGAACCGGAGGACGTGCCGGAGCATGGGAGCGGGCGGGCGAGGCCGCTTCACCCGCTCGCGGTTGGCCCGTGCGACAGACGTCAGCGCGCCGGGCCGGCCGCGATCTCGGCGAGCGCCTTTTGGGCGGCCTTGAACCAGTTCTTCTCCGCCCGGCGCCAGAGCGCGCCGCCCTTGCGGTACTTGCGCGTGATGTCCGTGAAGAGCTCGCGCGCCTGCTCGCGCCGGCCCATCCGGAACAGGCACTGCCCCAGGTGGTAACGCGGCTCCTCGCCGAGCGCCGCGGGCACCAACGTCTCGAGCAGCGCGCGGGCGGCCTCGAACTTGCGGTGACCGAGCAGCACACGGGCCTGGAGGAGATCGATGCGGGCCTTCGCCGTCTTGTTGAACTTCGTGTCCGCCTGCGCGAGCAGTTGCTCGGCCTCGGTGAGCTTCCCGACCGCGAGCTTGTACCAGACCACCTCGGCGATCACCTGCGGGTCGTTCTTGAAGACGCCCGTCAGGCACTCGGCGGCGACCTCCTCCGCCTCGGCCGTGCGGTCGAGGTCGGAGAGCAGCGCGGCGAGCGCGAGTTTGTTCTCCACCGTGGGGCTCTCGTCGACCACCTCCCGCGCCCGCCGGAGCCGGATGCCCTTCGGCACCAGCCATGAGGTGCGGATCAGGCGCGGGCTGTTGCGGCGCGCGTCGGGGAGGATCTCGACCAGCGTGTAGACGATGCAGCCGAGCAACGAGCCCATGAGCAGGATCCAGATCCACCAGTAGGGGCGGCCGGTCTTGTAGACATGCACGCAGAGCGCGATCTGGATCAGCAGCGAGAACGGGGCGACCAGCAGGAAGAGGTTGGCGACGGCGTCGGGCATCGGGAAAAGGGCTCGGGACGGGAAACGGGGCGAGATTGCGGCGCTCCCTCCGCGGCGTCGATACAGGAGATCGCGCGCTGCGCGGCGGGGGCGAGGTCGCGGAATTCGCCGCGCTGCCGGGTCCTCCTTCCGTCGCTCCTCCGCCTCCGGGGCACGCCGCGCTGCCGGTCTCCGCGGCTCAGCGCTCCACCTCGAGCCCGCCGCGGCGCGCGGCCTCGAAGTGCGGCTGCGCGTCGGCCGAACGCCCCACCGTCTCGAGTGCCACCGCCAGGTTCAGGTGCAGCGCCGGCCGGCCCGGATCCAGCCGCAGCGCGGCCTCGAACTGCGGCACGGCGGCGGCCGGCCGGTTCGCGAGCATGAGCGCCAGGCCGAAGTCGTTGCGCACCGAGGAGTCGTCCGGCAGGGCGCGCGCCACGGCCTCGAACTCCGCAAGAGCCTCCGGCACGCGTTCCGCGGCGGCGAGCGTGCGGGCCAGTTGGTGACGTGCGGCCGTGAAACCCGGCTCGAGCCGCAGGGCCGCCTCGTAGGCCGCGATCGCCTCCGGGAGCCGGCCGGCGGCGCGGCGCGCGTTGCCCAGGTTGCGGTGGATCTCCGCCGCGGCGGGATCGCTCCGCAGCGCGGCCTCGAAATGCGCCGCGGCCTCCTC
>JAEZSJ010000436.1 GCA_023443985.1 Verrucomicrobiota bacterium
CGGTGAAGTCGGGCGCCTTCGTGTCGACGATGCTCGCGGCGGAGCGGCTCGCGCCGTGGCCGTCGTCGGTCTGGAGGAGGTCGAACATCGAGGCCTGGCCGGCGGCGGCGTCCTTCTGGCTCGCGGACGCGGCGGCGAGGGCGGCGTCGACGGAGGCGAAGAGCGCGCCCCGGTGCTCGGGGCCGAAGTCGAAGGCGCCGGTCTTGATGAGGCACTCGAGCACGCGTTTGTTCACGGCTTTCGTGTCCACGCGGTGGATAAAGTCCTCGAAGTCCTTGAAGGGACCGTTGGCGTCGCGCTCGGCGATGATGCGCTGCGAGGCGGCCTCGCCCACGCCCTTGATGCCGGCGAGTCCGAAGCGGATCCAGGCGGCGGCTTCGCCGCCGTGGGTTTCGGGTTTGGAGTCTCGGATTTCGGGACGGAGGGGCGATCCGTTGGCGGTGGATGCACGGTCTCCGGTCCCCGGTTTCCGGTCTTTGACCACCGGCGTGAAGTTCTCGCGCGACTCGTTGATGTCGGGGCCGAGCACGGTGAGGCCCATGCTCTCGGCCTCGCCGATGAAGTGGGAGACCTTCTCGGCGTTGCCGAGCTCGGCGGTGAGCACGGCGGCCATGAACTCGACCGGGTAGTTGGCCTTCAGGTACGCGGTCTGGTAGCTGACGAGCGCATAGCAGGCGGAGTGCGACTTGTTGAAGCCGTAGCTGGCGAACTTGTTCAACAGGTCGAAGATCTCGTTGGCCTGCTTCTCCTCGATGCCGTGCTTCTCCTTCGCGCCGGCGACGAACTTGATGCGCTCCTTGGCCATCGCCTCGGCATCCTTCTTGCCCATGGCACGGCGCAGCATGTCGGCGCCGCCGAGCGTGTAGCCGGCGATGATCTGCGCACACTCCATGACCTGCTCCTGGTAGACGATGATCCCGTAGGTCTCCTTCAACGACTTCTCGAGCAGCGGGTGCGGGTAGACGACGCTGGCGGGGTCGCGGCGGCCGCGGGCGTAGTCGGGGATGAAGGCCATCGGGCCCGGGCGGTAGAGGGCGCAGATGGCGTTGATGTCGTCGATGTTCGAGATGCCGACGGTCTTGCAGGCGTTCTGCATGCCGCCGGATTCGAGCTGGAACACGCCGACGGTCTTGGCGGAGTTGAGCAGCTCGTAGGTCTTCGGGTCCTCGAGGGAGATCGTCTCGATGTCGAACTTCGGGTCGGCGGTGCGGCGGACGTTCTCGACGGCGTCGGCGATGACCGTGAGCGTCTTGAGGCCGAGGAAGTCCATCTTCAGGAGGCCGATCTTGGTGACGGCGCCCATGTCGTACTGCACGGTCACATCGCCTTCCTGCAGGGTGAGCGGGGCGAACTCCTCGAGCGGCTTCTCGGTGATGATGACGCCGGCGGCGTGCTTGCCGGTGTTGCGTACCAGGCCCTCGAGCACGAGGCCCTGGTCGATGATGTTCTTCGCGATCGGGTTGCGCTCGATCTCGGTGCGCAGCTCGGCGGACTTGGTGACCGAATCCTCGAGCGAGATGTTCAGCTCGTCGGGGATCATCTTCGCGATGCGGTCGGAATCGGCGAAGGGCAGGTTGTGGACCCGCGCGACGTCGCGCACGACCATCTTCGCGCCGAGCGTGCCGTAGGTGATGATGTTGGCCACGCAGTCCTTGCCGTATTTCTCGCGCACGTAGTCGATGACCTCGCCGCGGCGGCGCATGCAGAAGTCGATGTCGAAGTCGGGCGGGCTGACGCGCTCGGGGTTGAGGAAGCGTTCGAAGAGGAGCTTGAAACGGATGGGGTCGAGGTTGGTGATCTCGACCAGGTAGGCGACGAGGCTGCCCGCGCCGGAGCCGCGGCCCGGGCCGACGGGGATGCCGCGCTGCTTCGCCCAGTTGATGTAGTCCCAGACGATGAGAAAGTAGTCCGGAAAACCGGTGACGTTGATGATCGTGAGCTCGTACGTCATGCGCACGACGAGCTCCTCGTCGCGGTCGAGGCCGGTGTAGTCGGGCGCCTTCGGCTTCTGGCCCTCGGGGCGGTGGTTGAGCAGGTCGAGCTTGGCGGCGACGACCGGCCGAGCGGCGACGGCGGCGTAGTCGCAGTTGTAGCGTTTCTTGAGGCCTTGGACGCAGAGTTCGAAGAGGTACTGCGAGGCGTTGTGCTTCGCCTTGATCTCGGGGGGCAGCGGGTAGCGCGGGTAACGCTCGGAACCCTTGGGGAAGGGAATCGCGAGGTTGCACATCTCGGCGATGGCGACGGTGTTGGTCAGCGCGCCAGGCACCTCGCCGAACACCGCGTGCATCTCGTCGCGCGACTTCAGGTAGAACTGCGTGCCGTCGAACCGCATCCGGTCGGCGTCCTCGATCTTGGCGCCGGTCTGGATGCAGAGGAGGGTGTCGTGCGGCTTGGCGTCGGAGGCGTTGATGTAGTGGACGTCGTTGGTCGCGATGACCTGGAGGTTGAACTCTTGCGCGAGCTTGAGCAGGCCGGGGATGATCTTGCGCTGCTCGGGGATGCCGTGGTCCTGGAGCTCGACGAAGTAGTTTTCGCGACCGTAGATCTCGACGAACTGGCCGCAGGCCCGGCGCGCGGCCTCGTAG
>JAEZSJ010000002.1 GCA_023443985.1 Verrucomicrobiota bacterium
CGACTCGCCCGCGCCGGGTGAAACACCTCCCGCCGGCCGCGCCATTCTGCGGGGCTGGCTCGTCGCCAAACCCGGCCAGCACTTCGTCGATCTCCGCGCCCGCGTCGCCCAACGCGTGTTCCCCGGCATCTACGGCCTGCCGCGGCCCGATCTCGCCGAATTCTTCAAGGCCCGCGAGCCGCGCCTGCTCGCCGCGTTCGAGCAACCCGTCGTCCTCGCGTCCGGCCCCAACGCCATCGTCTTCGAGGCGTGCACGCTCGCCGGCGAGTGGCTCGCCGTCCACACGCTCGAGCTCTCCGCCGGTCCCGCGCCCGCCACCCCACCGCCACCACTCCAACACGCTCCGCTGCGCGCCGTGGAGTTCGCCCGCGCGCTGCACCTGCTGCTCCGTCGCGCCGCCGGCGAACAACAGCCCGACTGGTCGACCCTGGCCACGGAGATCGCCGCCGCGCTGCCCCACCCCTCCACCGCGCGTTTCGCCCACGCGCCGTTCCACGGTCACTTCGACGAGCCCGCCGCGCTCGCCCGCGGCGCCTTCGGTCGCGTGAACCTCATCGGCTGGCTCTTCCACGAGACCGAGCCGATCCGCCGGGTCCTCGCCACCTTCGACCTGCTCGCCGTGCAGGAGCTGCAACCAGCGGGCGACTACGCCGGCGTGCCGGCCCGTTTCCCACAGTTCGCCCACGCCGCAAACTGCCGCTGGAAGGGCTTCGTCGATTCGCCGGCTCAGCTCCCGCAACCCCGCACGCTCCGCCTCTACGCCGAACTGGCCGACGGCTCCTGGCATCTCTGCAACGTGCAACACACCCTGCTCTGGGAGGCGGAGACGGAGAAGCGCGGCTACCCGCGTTTCTCCCGCACGGCGTTCCTCGCCGCCCTCTGGGCGCTGCATCGCGCGCTGCGGCGGCGCGGCACCCCGGCCGAGCGTCTGCGCACGCTTCTGCCCGAGCTCAGCCCCGTGTGGCGCGCGTTCCGCACCCTCGCGCCGCGGCGGGGGCCGTCGATGGGCGGACTCTCCGGCGAGTCGTACGCGGCCGATCCGACGAAGTCCGAGCCGCGGCGCCTGCTGCTCGTCACGCACAACCTCAATCTCGAGGGCGCGCCGCTCTTCCTCGCGGAGTTCGCCGCCCACTGCCGCCGCGTCGGGCGGGCGGAGATCGTGGTCGTGTCGGGGAGCGATGGGCCGTTGCGGCGCCGTTACGAGCAACTGGGCGCCGCGGTGCAGATCGTCGATCTCGCGCCGCTCGCGCACGCCACCACCCCGGCCGCCCAGCGCAACGCGCTCCGCCGGCTCGTCCGCGCGGTCGACTTCGCCGCCTGCGACCTCGTCGTGGCCAACACACTCACGAGCTACTGGGCGGTCCACGCCGCGCGCGCCGCCCGTCGGCCCTCCCTCTTCTATATCCACGAGAGCACGACTCCGGCCGCGTTCTTCCACGGCCGCTCGCCCGCCGCCCTGCCCGGCATCGAGCAGGCCTTCTCGGTGGCGACCCGCGTGTCCTTCCTGACCGCCGCCACGCGCCGCTACTACACCGCGTTCTCCGATGGCGCGAACTACCGGATCACGCCCGGCTGGATCGACCTGCGTTCGCTCGATGCCATGCGCGCCACGCGCGGTCGCACCGACCTGCGCCGCCGCCTCGGACTCGCCGACGACGAGCGCCTCGTGATCAACCTCGGCACGGTCTGCGACCGGAAGGGCCAGATCCTCTTCGCCCGCGCGGTCGATCTGCTCTGCCGTCGGCATCCGCCCGCCGCGAAGGTCCGCTTCCTGATGGTCGGCGCCCGCGACACCGACTACGACCGCGACCTCGTCGCCCAGCTCGCGCTGCTCGACCGCGCCAACCTCGCGGTCGTGCCCGAGAGCGAGGATGCCGCCGCGTTCTACGGCGCGGCCGACGTGTTCGTCTGCTCCAGTTTCGAGGAGTCCTTCCCGCGGGTGATCCTCGAGGCGATGGCGTTTGCGCTGCCGATCGTGAGCAGCGCGGTCCACGGTGTGCCCGAGATCGTGCGACACGACGAGGAGGCGCTGCTGGTCCCGCCCGGCGACACCTGGGCGCTGGCGGAGGCGATGGAACAGATCCTCGCGCAACCGGTCTGGGCCGCCCAGCTCGGCCAACGCGCCCGCCGCCGGCTCGAGCAGACGTTCACCACCGAACGCGTCCAGCCGGTCCATTACGCCCTCGCCTGCGAAACCGCCGCCGCGCAGATCTGAGCCATGCGAGCGGACTGGCAACACGCCCTCGAGATCCACCCCGCCGGCTGGCGCTTCCCTCCCGGCAAATCGTGGATTGCCGGCTGGCTCGTCTCGCGCTCCGGCCGCGCGCCCGCGGATGTGCGCGCCTGGATCGACCATCGTCCCTTCCTCGGCCTCTGTGCGCTGCCGCGGCCGGATGTGCAACTATCCGTCGCGGGCCGCACCGATGCCCCTGCGGCCGGCTTCTCGTTTCTCCTCGAGCCGCACCGCGGCGCGCGGCGCCTCCGGCTCGAGGTCTGTGATCTCTCCGGCCAATGGGAGGAGTTCGCCGCGCTCGACATCACCGTCGCCGACGAGGCCCCCGCCGCGCCCACCGAGCCGACGCCGGACTACGCCGTCCTGCTCCGCCAACTCCTCCAGTCCCATCGACGCACCCCCACGACGCCGCTCGCCGCGCTCGCCGCCGAAGCCGTCGCCACCCATCGGGCACAGCCGCTCGACACCGAACCGAACCCGCCGTTCTGGGGAAAGCTCGAGGAGCCCGCCGCGACCGGGCGGTTGAAGTACGGCCGGCTCACCGTCACCGGCTGGCTCGCCCACAAGGAGCGCGCAATCACCGCGCTCACCGCCGTGCTCGACCCGCAGTCGCCGATCCCGCTCCTGCACGGCCAGCCACGGCGTGATGTCGCCGGCGTCTTCGCGGACCTGCGCGGCACCGAGAACTCGCAGTTCCTCGGCAATGTCGACCTGCCTGCCGGCCTGCCATTGCCGGCTGCGCTGAGGATCTTCGCGACGCTCGACAACGGCCACACGGAACTCGTCTTCACGCGGCGTTTCCGTCCCGACATCGTCGCCGGCGCCGAGCCGCCGCTGCCCGACTTCTCACCCGCACTCTTCGCCCGGGCCGCCCTCGCGCTCCGCCGCGCCGCCCACGCGCAGCAACTGCCCACCCCCGGGTTCATCGCCGCCGTGCGCGCCGCCTGGCGCACCTACCGCGACGATGCGCCGCGCGCCGCCGCCGCCCGTCGCCGCACATCGTCCTCCCTCCTTTCGGCTCTCGCCTCCGGCCGGCCCTCTGTCTCCCGGCCCCTGCGCGTCCTGCTCGCCACGCACAACCTCAACCTCGAGGGCGCGCCGCTCTTCCTCTTCGAATACGCCCGTCATCTCGCCGCCCAGCTGGGCTTCGCCGTTCACCTGGTTTCGCCCGCAGATGGCCCGCTGCGCGAACGTTTCACCGCCGCCGGAGTCGCCGTCGAGATCGTCGATCTCCAGCCGGCTCTCACCGCGACCACCGCCACCGACTTCCACACCGCGCTCGCGCGACTGGCGCCGCGTCCCGCCGCAGCGCAGTATGACTTGGTCGTGGCCAACACGATGGTCGCCTTCTGGGGCGTACACCTCGCGCGCGAGTTCGGCGTGCCCTCACTGCTCTACATCCATGAGAGCGCGCCCGCCCGCCGGTTCTTCGCGCCG